>CAMZMA010000102.1 GCA_947311815.1 uncultured Flavobacteriaceae bacterium | reverse complement strand
TTTTAAAACCTTTTTTATTGTACTTATTCACATCCTATTATAAACATCATTTTTATTTTAAATTTTTAAAAACTATTATTATAATTATATAAAATGTTGATAAGTGTAAAATTTAGAATCAACTTATAAAAAAGAAATACTAAACAGTTCCTTTTTCTGATTTTAATAAAACCAAGGTATCTTTATAAGATTCTACCGTTTCTGTAGTGGGTTTTTTATGTAAGGTTTTATTAATACTGATAACAGATATTACAACACCTGCTAAAAATATAAATAAAAATAATCCGATGATTTTACGTAAATTTTTCATCTTTAATCAATTACCGTTTCTATAAAGACGTAGAAAATTAACATTTGTTACATTTTCTTTAACTTTTTTTTAACTATTTAGGTGGATGTTGATTTTTGAGTGATAAAAATTAACGTTTTATTTATCTACGGAATAATAAAATTTAAGGATTTTGGCAACATAGTTACTGTTACTTTTCCTGTACCAATCAATTCTCCATCAGCTTGCACAAAAGGAATATTTTTTTGATTAAGAGGAGTAACAATTACTTTTTTAGCTTTATAGGTTGTTACTTTTTTATGATGAATAATAGAGCCATCATATAATTTTTTCATGTTTAACAACAAATCCCAAAAAGTAAGATTTTTAAAGATAGATATATCAAATAAACCATCTGTAGTACTTTTATAATCTGTTAATTTCATACCTCCGCCAGTAGTTTTACAATTCCCAAAAACCGTCATTAAGCAATTGGTTTCTATTATTTTATGATTAATTTCTATTTTAAAGTTCGATTTTTTGTAGCTTAATAAACCTATAACACCGCTTAATAAATAAGCTATAGATCCAAATCGTTTTAATCTATTTAATTTATGTACCACATACGCATCGTAACCAATACCTCCTAAAATTGTAAAATAACGTTGATTTTTTTCAGTTTTCATCAAACCAATATCTTGTAAAAGAGTTTTTTTTTGTTTTAGTATTTGAATGTTTTCTTTTAAATTTTTAGGAATATCATAATTTTTTACCCAATCATTTCCTGTTCCTAACGGAATGACACCTAAAGTAATTGCTGTAGTTTTTACTATGGTTTGACTCATAATTCCGTTAATAACATGATGTAAAGTTCCATCGCCACCCACAGAAATAAATTTGGTAAACCCTTTTTTAATTGCTTTGTGTACTAATTTTTCTTCATGACCAGAATGTGTAGTAAAATGAAAAGAATAAGATATTTTAGCTTTTTTTAAAAGTGATTGTATTACCCTCCAATTTTTAGTAAAATTTTTATTTCCAGCAGTAGGATTTGCAATAATAAACCACTTTTTTTTCATCTATTTTTTATCAAAAATTAAGTAGCACCAAAGTACAAAACAATTTAATAACCTTTTTTTAATAGTAATATCATAAAAAAAGCTGTTCTTTGCAATAATTAAATAAATGAGACTATCTAAAAAGTATCATTTTATGAGCGTAAAAACACACTAATCTGCAAAGTGTTGTTTATTGAAACCATAAAAGTTTCCATTCTTACAAAGTAAATTCCCTTTTTAGATTTCTTTATAATATTAAAATTAAAGACGAAAGATAAATGTCGAGAAAAAAGAAAATTTATAAAAAGAAAGGGAAAATTATTAAAGATTTAACCCGTAATATTTTTAAAATATTAAACGAAAACACCGAAAAAACATACAATTACAAGCAGATTTCTGCAAAAATGGGTATTTCTGATACTGATGGAAAAACGCAAATTTTAAAACGTTTAGCAGAATTAACCGCCAACAGAAAAATAATAGAATCAGACAGAGGGAAATATCAAATAAATCAAGATAAAAAATACCATATTGGTACCTTAGATTTAACCAGTAACGGAAACGGATATTTTATTTCTGATGATTTTGAAAAAGATATTTTTATACCCTCAATTAATATAAATCACGCATTACAAGATGATACCGTAAAAGCGTATGTATATAAAAAACGACGAAGTAATAAATTAGAAGCCGATATAGTTGAAGTTTTAGAACGTAAAAAAACCGAGTTTGTAGGTGTGTTACAAATGAATAAAACCTTCGGGTTTGTAATACCCGATAATCGTAAAATGTATGCCGATATTTTTGTGTCGCAAAACAAAATTAACGGCGCAGAAGATGGCGATAAAGTGGTAGCAACAATTACCAATTGGCCAGATAATTCTAAAAATCCGTTTGGTAAAATTACCCAAGTTTTAGGAAAACCAGGAGATCATAATACAGAAATTCATTCTATTTTATTAGAATATGGTTTGCCGTTCGAGTTTCCTACCGAAATAGAAAAAGCAGCCGAAAATTTACCGATAGAAATCACAAAAAAAGACATTGCAAGTCGTAGAGATATGCGAGCCGATTTAACGTTTACTATCGACCCAAAAGATGCCAAAGATTTTGACGATGCTTTATCATTTACCACATTAAAAAATGGTAATTACGAAATAGGAATTCATATTGCCGATGTGTCGCATTATTTACAAGAAAAAACAATTTTAGATGACGAAGCGTATGACCGAGCAACATCGGTTTATTTGGTAGATAGAGTAGTACCTATGTTGCCAGAAATGTTAAGTAATGGTGTATGTTCTTTAATACCTAATGAAGAAAAACTTACCTTTTCGGCTGTTTTTGAAATCGATAAAAAAGCACATATTATTAATCAATGGTTTGGTAGAACAGTTACGTATTCAGATCAACGTTTTGCGTATGAAGAAGCACAATCTATTATAGAAAATTGTAGTTTATCAGAAAATAGTAAACCTTACACAATGCCTATTGATATTTCAATTACTGATAAAGAATACACGGTTACTTTAGCTATTGTAGAAGCTACTTTAGTATTAGATAAACTCGCTAAAATTATGCGGAAACGCAGAATGCAATCTGGTGCTATTTCTTTTGATAGAGTTGAAGTTAAATTTCAGTTAGATGAAGATGCAAATCCTACAGGAGTGTATTTTAAAGAATCGAAAGATGCCAATAAGCTTATCGAAGAATTTATGTTATTAGCCAATAAAAAAGTAGCAGAATTCATCGGTAAAGAACAAGGAAAACCGAGTAAAAACACGTTTATTTATCGTGTGCATGATGAACCAAATGAAGATAAATTAGCATCGTTGCAAAACATCATCAGTAAATTTGGATATAAAATTAATACCGAATCGAAAGACAACCTATCGCAATCTTTAAATAAATTATTGAGCGATGTTCATGGAAAAGCAGAATCTAATATGATAGAAACACTTGCTATTAGAACCATGAGTAAAGCCACTTACACAACTCAAAATATTGGTCATTACGGATTAGCATTTGACTATTACAGTCATTTTACATCACCAATTAGACGATACCCAGATGTAATAACACATCGTTTATTACAACATTATTTAGACGGCGGAACATCGCCAAAAGCAGACATTTACGAAGAAAAATGTAAACACGCTTCTAAAATGGAAGAGTTAGCTACCAAAGCCGAACGAGATTCTATAAAATATATGCAGGTAAAATACATGCAAGAGCATCAAGAAGAAGAATTTGAAGGCGTTATTACAGGCGTTACCGAATGGGGAATTTATGTAGAAATTAAATCAAATAAATGCGAAGGAATGGTGCGTATTAGAGATATAAAAGATGATTATTATATTTTTGATGAAAAGCAATATGCAATTATTGGTCAATCTACTAAAAACGTCATTACTTTGGGTGATGATGTAATTGTAAAAGTTAAAAAAACCGATTTAGAACGTAAACATTTAGATTTTTGGTTGGTAACTGATAAAATTTAACATAAAAAACATACTTTTTTTAGTTCAACTTAGTTAGTATTGTAAGTTTTAAAACTCTAATGAATGAAAAATATAGTATTTGTATCTATGTTGTTGTTAGTAAGTGTATTATCTGCTCAACAAAAAATCACAAAAAATTTAGGAGACTTTTCTGTATTAAAAATTTATAACGGAATAGAAATTGAATTGATAAAATCTGATGTTCAAAAATTAGAAATTACTGGCAAAAAATCATCAAAAGTAAAAGTTAAGAATGTAAATAATGTCTTAAAAATTTCATTAAAATTCCCAGAAATAGCTGCAAAAGATAATGTTTTTATCAAATTATTTTACAACACAGCTATTTCGGTTATTGATGGAAATGAGGGCGCAATAATTACAGGAAAAGCAATAGAACAAGATGAATTAACCGTAAAAGCACAAGAAAGAGCGTTTATTAATTTAGTGATAAAAGTTAAAGAATTAAACGTAAAAACCATTTCAGGAGGTATTATAAAACTAACAGGAACTACAAATAACCAAAAAGTAGATGCCGATTTGTATGGTAATTATCACGGTTTTTCTTTGCAAGCAGCAAATACCTCCATTATAAAAGCAGGTACAGGTGCAAAAGCAGAGGTTTTTGCTCAAAAAACACTAAAAGCTATTGTAAATTTTGGAGGATCTATCTTTTATAAAGGAAATCCAACTGTACAAAAAGATAAAAAAGTTGCTGGCGGTGTCATTCAGAAAAGAGAATAATCGTATATTTGTATTTTAAATAGAAATCATGATAGCACAAAATATATTTTTAGGATGGTTTGGTGGACCAGAAGTAATTATTATAGGAATCGCAATTTTATTATTTTTTGGAGGTCGTAAAATACCTGAATTAATGAAAGGCTTAGGTAGCGGAATAAAAGAATTTAAAAAAGCTACCAAAGACGAAGAACAATTAGAAGAAAAAAAATAGAAAATTTTTATTTTATATAAAAAAAACCGAAACATGCGTTTCGGTTTTTTTGGTTTATTATAGGTAGCTTTCCTTAAAATTTTATTGTACTCTACTAATTGTTAAACCGTCTCTAATTGGCAATAAAACGGTTTCTAATCGATCATCATTATTTAGTAATTTATTG
This sequence comes from uncultured Flavobacteriaceae bacterium, assembly GCA_947311815.1. Classification (GTDB taxonomy): domain Bacteria; phylum Bacteroidota; class Bacteroidia; order Flavobacteriales; family Flavobacteriaceae; genus Polaribacter. The sequence continues at coordinate 9,029 of CAMZMA010000102.1, read as the reverse complement.
TAGGCTAAAAGCACTTTTGTATCCTCATCTTTTAAGTATAATTCTTCTACTACTTTACCGCTCCACAGTACATTATCAGACAAAATAACACCGCCTTTGTTCATTTTATCAATAATTAAATGAAAGTAATTTACATAATTAGACTTGTCTGCATCAATAAAAACCAAATCGAATTTTACATCAATTGTTGGTATAATTTCTAAAGCATTACCAACGTATTGTTGTATCTGATTTTTATACCCAGATTTATCAAAATATTTTTGCTGTAAGGTTTCTAATTCTTCATTTTTATCAATGGTATATAACATTCCTTTTGATGGTAATCCTTCGGCCAAACACAATGCAGAATACCCTGTGTAGGTACCAATTTCTAAAATATTTTTGGGTTGAATTAATTTAGAAATCATAGACAATACACGTCCTTGAAAAGCACCACTTAACATTCTAGGGTTCAGTACTTTTTGCCAAGTTTCTTTGCTTAATTCTTGTAAGATTTCAGGTTCTTTTTGCGAGTGATTAACTACGTAATTGTCTATTTTTTCAGGTAAAAAATGCATCGATGTTTTTTACAACAAAAGTACAAAAAAGGGACTTATATTACATAAGTCCCTTCAATCTAACAAAAAATCAAAAACGGTTTTTTATCGAAACCGAAAAAACGAAAAAATTTACTCTATTTTTTTTAATACCTTTTTTAAGGTTTCTTTATCTGTTGTACTCATACAGTGGTTTTTGTCTTTATAACTTTCGGCTTGTTTTTTAAACAAATTAGAAAGTGTTTTATTTTGAACCGTATAAGTTGTACAATGTTTGCATAAAAACAAATGCCATTGTAGTTTTATTTTTTCTAATAAAGAAGCTTCTCTATATTGATTTTTATCACAAATAGTGGTGGCTTCATCACAAGTTATTTTAATCCCTTTGCTCATTTTTCTACGCATTAAACCAATTTACTTCCATACAGGTTCTTAACTGAGTTCTTGCTCTGTGTATAATTACCCATAAATTAGACGACGTAATGCCTAATTCATTACAAATTTCTTCGGTTTCAAATTCTTGTATGGTTTTCATTCTAAAAACCATCGCATATTTTTCGGGCAAACCATCAATACAATCTTCTAATTGTGTTTTAAGTTCTTCGTTTTCTATGGCTTTTTCAGAAGCGTTGTTCCAAGATTGTGGTACACGTTCTTCTATCCAATTCCCCTCATTTTCACCATCATTATAAAAAGACATTCGTACTTCTGCTTGTCCTTTTTTAGAATTTATTTTTCGATAATAATCAATTACTTTTCGCTTTAAAATTGAAACTAACCAAGTTCTTTCTGTAGCATCTCCTTTAAAATTTTTAGCAGATTTTAATCCTGCAAAAAAAGTGTCTTGCACCAAATCTTTCGCTAAATTACTATTATTAACACGTACAACAGCATAATTAAACAAATAATCTGCATATTGATCTACCCATGTATTTGGATCTAGTGTATGTTTCTGGGTTTGGTTCATAATACTCAAAGACACGCTATATCTCTTTTGCCATTGATTTTAATTTTAAAAAAAAATCTTAAAGAGTATAAAAATAACTATTTTTATGATGTAACAACTCTTTTTTTAGAATATTAACAGATTCTTAACGACGAAGTTCTATCAAACAAAAAACAAATCTTATAGATTATTTCTTACTTTTACCATATCTATAAATAACAAAAAATGTCAGTAGTAAAAAAAGAATATAAAAGAGTAACCGTAAAGTCTTTGGTAGAAATGAAAGCTAACAAAGAAAAAATTTCAATGCTAACAGCTTATGATTATACCATGGCTAAAATTGTTGATGGTGCAGGTATTGATGTGCTTTTAGTAGGCGATTCTGCCTCAAATGTAATGGCGGGTCATGAAACTACGTTACCTATTACATTAAACGAAATGATTTACCACGCAAGCTCTGTAGTAAGAGCTATTGAACGCTGTTTGGTGGTGGTAGATTTACCTTTTGGCACCTATCAAGGCGACTCTAAAAACGCTTTAAAATCTGCCATCAGAATTATGAAAGAATCTGGTGGACACGCGGTAAAATTAGAAGGAGGAAGTGAAATTTCGGAATCTATTTCTAGGATTTTAACCGCAGGAATTCCTGTAATGGGGCACTTGGGTTTAACACCACAATCTATCTATAAATTTGGCACGTATACCGTAAGAGCAAAAGAAGAAGAAGAAGCTAAAAAACTGATGGAAGATGCTATTTTGTTAGAAAAATTAGGATGTTTTGCATTGGTATTAGAAAAAGTACCTGCAAAATTAGCCGAAAAAGTTGCCAAATCTTTAACGATTCCTGTGATTGGTATTGGTGCTGGTGGTGGTGTTGACGGACAAGTGTTGGTAATGCATGATATGTTAGGTATGAGTCATGAATTTAATCCACGTTTTTTAAGACGATATTTAAATTTATATACCGAAATGACAGGGGCTTTTCAGCAATATATTACCGATGTTAAAAGCGGTGATTTTCCGAACAAAAAAGAGCAGTATTAGTTCATTGTTTAATTTGTAAATGTATTTATGAACGTACTACATCTCGATAAGAATCATCCTTTATTGATCAATCAATTAGCTGATTTAGGATTTACAAATCACGAAGATTATAGCTCATCAAAATCAGCAATTGAAAAAAAAATTGATTTGTATGATGGTGTTATTATCCGAAGTAGATTTACCATTGATGCAGCTTTTTTAGACAAAGCAACCTCTTTAAAATTTATTGGTAGAGTAGGTGCAGGTTTAGAAAATATTGATATTGACTATGCTGCCAAAAAAGGAATTCATTTAATTGCTGCTCCCGAAGGAAATAGAAATGCTGTTGGCGAGCACACCTTAGCAATGTTACTTTCTTTATTTAACAAATTAAACAAAGCCAATACAGAAATTGGCGAAGGAAAATGGTTAAGAGAAGCAAATAGAGGTATTGAGTTAGATGGAAAAATTATTGGAATTATCGGCTACGGAAATATGGGGAAATCCTTTGCAAAAAAACTACAAGGGTTTGATGTTGAGGTAATTTGCTACGATATAAAACCAAATGTTGGCGATAAAAATTGCCGACAAGTAACCTTGCAAGAGTTGCAAAAAAAAGCCGATGTTGTTAGTTTGCATACGCCACAAACACCGTTTACCATCAATATGATTCAGCGCGGTTTTATCAATCAATTTTCAAAATCTTTTTGGTTGCTAAATACCGCAAGAGGATCGGCAGTTGTAACTAAAGATTTGGTAAAAGCCTTACAATCTGGTATTGTTTTAGGAGCAGGTTTAGATGTGTTAGAATATGAGAAAACATCTTTCGAAACCCTTTTTTCTGATGATAAAATGCCTGAAGATTTTAAGTATTTAATCGATGCAGAAAATGTAATTTTATCGCCACATGTAGCAGGTTGGACAGTTGAAAGTAAAGAAAAATTAGCACAAACGATTGTAGATAAAATTAAAGAAAAATTTATAAAAACATCTTAAAAAATAAAAACTCTAATTATGGAACTTTTACAAAAACACATCACAGAAATTCTTATTTTACTATTTTTAATCGTTACTTTTTTACAATCTGGTATTGACAAATTGACTGATTGGAAAGGAAACCTATCATTTATTAAAGGACATTTTAAAAACTCGCCATTAAAAAATAGCGTTCCGTTATTACTTGGAGTTGTTTTGTTGTTAGAAATTATTTCTGGTGTCTTTATGTTGATTGGCGTATATCAATTAATTACTGACGGAGCAAAAGAAATTGCTTTGATGGGTGTTGAAATTGCCGCTATTGTTTTAATTGCTTTGTTAATAGGACAACGATTGGCAAAAGATTATGCAGGCGCGATGACTTTAGCTGTTTATTTTATCATTACAATTTTTGGTGTATTTTTGTTAAATAAATAATATTTATGAGTCTTATATAGTTTAATAAATATTATTTATTAAAAAAAAGCATAAAACAATCATTTTAAGCTCTTTTTATTTTTTACACTATTAAGTCCTTAACTTTTATTTTTTAATTAAAAATAAAGGCTTATAAAACAGTTTTACGTGTTTTTAAGTACATAAATTAAGGAAGAATACTCTGTAGATTTTTTTGCTTTTAAATTTGAAAGAAAACCAACATAAAAAGCTTTGAAAGGATTGTAAGATCCTTTTTTTATTTTTTCGCTTAATAAAGAAATATAGTATGCGTCAAATTTCATTGGAATTGTTTTGTGAAGATCTAAAAACTCTTCTTCAAAAAGCAATTCAATAGATTTTTGAGAAAAATGCCATAAATGTCTTGGTACATCAAAAGCAGCCCAATTTTCTTTATAATATAAAGCGTCATAACTTTTGTAATTTGGTACAGCAACTAAAAGCACTCCATTTGGTTTTAGTGTATTTTTTAATTGTGCAATTGTTTTTTGAACATCTTTTACATGTTCTAAAACATGCCAAAGAGTAACAATATCAAATCGAGTTCCGTTATAATATTCTAAAGAATCTTTAAGATTTATTCCTTTATTTTTTGCTAAACTTCGGGCTTTTTTATTTGGTTCTGTTCCAAAAACAGTCCAATCGTTTTTTTTACAAAACGCCAGAAAATCTCCTGTACCAGCACCAACATCTAAAATCGTTTTTCCTTCAGTTTCAAAAGAATTTATTAAGTGAAGTTTCTTTTTTAACATCTGTTTTTTAACAATTTGATAGATATTATCAAGTATTGTTTTTTTACTGTCTGTATGCGAAATGTATCTATCGCTTTCATAGTATTCATCCATATCAAGTGGCGAAGGGGATGTTACTAGTAAATCAAATTCTTCATTTTTCATTACTTCAAACCAGTCCCCAGAAACGGTATGGTCTTTACAGTCTATAAAGGGTTTTAACCCTTTATGCAAATCTTTTTCTTCCATTGTTTTTTTTACAGTTTTTAATTGTTCCTCGTGGAACAATTGCTTTTTCTTTTGATTTTTACCTACCCATATGCACCAATAAAACAGAAATATCGCTAGGGGAAACACCACTTATTCTGCTTGCTTGAGAGATTGTTACAGGTTGTATTTTTGTTAGTTTTTGTCTTGCTTCTGTTGATATAGATTTTAATTTAGTAAAATCGAAATTATTAGGAATTCTTACATTTTCTAATCTATTTAATTTGTCTGCGTTGTTTTTTTCTTTATTAATATATCCAGCATATTTTACATGTATATCTACCTGTTCTGTAACGATATTATCGATATTATTTTTTTGAATAAAGTCAGCTAATTTTTTTATACTAAAAAATTCTTGAAATGGTAAATTAGGTCTAGAAGCTACTTTAAATAATTTCATAGATTGATGTACAAGTGCCGAATTATACTTTTCTAAAATAGGATTTACCTCTTCTTTTTTAACACTTAAGTTTTTAATAAAGTTGATGAGTAATTCGGTTTTTTGCTGTTTTTCTACAACCGCAAGCATTCGTTCTTTAGAGGCTAAACCGATAGCAAAAGATAAAGGTGTTAGTCGAATATCTGCATTGTCTTGACGTAATAAAGTTCGGTATTCAGCACGCGAGGTAAACATTCTATAAGGCTCTTCTGTGCCTTTAGTTATTAAATCATCAATTAAAACACCTATATATGCTTCGTTACGTTTTAAAATAAAAGGTTCTTTTTTTTGAATTTTTAACGCAGCATTTATACCTGCCATCATTCCTTGTGCAGCCGCTTCTTCATAACCTGTTGTTCCGTTAATTTGTCCTGCAAAAAACAAGTTTTTAATCAATTTTGTTTCTAACGAATGTGTTAATTGTGTAGGCGGAAAATAATCGTATTCAATAGCATAACCGTAACGTAAAAACTTCACATTCTCGAATCCTGCGATAGAACGAATTGCTTTGTCTTGTATATCTTCTGGTAATGATGTAGAGAAGCCGTTTACATAAACCTCTACGGTGTTCCAACCTTCGGGTTCTACAAATATTTGATGTCTGTCTTTGGTTGCAAAACGATCAATTTTATCTTCAATTGACGGACAATATCTTGGTCCTGTAGATTGAATTCTACCTGTAAACATTGGCGATCTATCAAAGCCTTCTCGTAACAGGTCATGTACTTCATTACTTGTGTAGGTTAAATAACATGATCGTTGTTTTGTTAATGGTTTGCTGGTTTTTAAATACGAAAATTTCTCTGGATTTTCGTCACCAGGTTGCTCAATCATTTTAGAATAATCTAATGATCTTCCATCAACTCTTGGAGGTGTTCCTGTTTTCATTCTACCAGATTCAAAACCAACCGCAACTAAATCTTCGGTAATTCCTTTAGAAGCTCCTTCTCCTGCTCTTCCTCCTCCGAAGGTTTTTTCGCCAATATGAATCAGTCCGTTTAAAAAAGTTCCTGCCGTTATAATTACGGTTTTTGCTTTTATTTTTAAACCCAAGGCGGTTTTTACACCAACAATGGTGTCGTTTTCAAAAACCAAACCGTTTACAGCATCTTGGTAAAAATCTAAGTGTTCTATTTGTTCTAATTGATTTCTCCATTCTTCAGCAAATCGCATACGGTCAGATTGCGCACGCGGACTCCACATTGCGGGCCCTTTCGATTTGTTAAGCATCTTAAATTGTATTGCTGTTTTATCGGTAACAATCCCGCTATAACCTCCTAATGCATCAATTTCTCTTACAATTTGCCCTTTTGCAATTCCGCCCATGGCAGGATTACAACTCATTTGGGCAATGTTTTGTAAATTCATAGTAATTAACAGTGTGTGTGCTCCTAAATTTGCACTTGCTGCTGCGGCTTCACTACCTGCGTGACCGCCACCTACTACTATTACATCATATGTTGTTGTAAATAAACTCATTGTGTTGTTTCACGTGAAACATGTGGTTTAATTAATTAATTATCAATTATTTAAATAGTTTTAAATATTCGTTTTCTTTTGCTCGCATTGTCTCTTTTTCTGCTGGTGTTTTATCTTTAAACCCTATATAATGCAATACTCCGTGAATCATTACTCGGCGAATTTCATCATCAAAAGAAACGTTAAAAATATGTGCATTTTCTTGTACTCTTTCTACAGAAATAAAAACATCTCCATTGATTAATTTCCCTAAAGAATTATCAAAACTTATAATATCTGTTAACGTATCGTGCTGTAAAAACTTGATGTTTAATTGTAATAAATACGCATCGTCACAAAAAATATAATTGATTTCACCCAATTCACACCCTTCTTTTTCAATACATTTTTGTATCCAATTAGAAAGAATTTGTTCATTTTCTAATTGAAATTTTGTTTCGTAATTAAAGGTAATCATATCAATTTTGTTTCTTAGGAACAGCAAAATACTCTTGTACTTTCTTTTTGAAATTTGGATGCAAAGGTAATGATTGTCTGTTTAATATTTCGGTTTGTTTATAAAACAGCTTTTTAAATTGAATTTCTTTTAATTTTTGTTGTTGATATTCTTTAATGTTGGTGTTCGATTTTCTTTTTTTCTCTTCTCCTTGTTCAAATACTGCTGTGTCTAATTTTAGTAATTCGTGGTTTAAACGTTGCATTTTTTGAAGCGTTTTTTTATTAAATCCGTGTTCTAAAATATCATTTTCTAGCTCTTCCATGGTTTTTAATACTTTTTTTGCAGCTCCGTTTCCGTCTTTTCCTTGTCCAATAGCGTCTTGTAATTGTTGGCGCAACATACTTTGTTGTTGGTAAATTTTAAACAACTCTCCGTTCATTTTTTCACTATTTCCTTCGCCTCCTTTTCCTTGTTTTCCGCTCTTTCCTTTTTCTCCTTTTTTCCCATTCTTACCTTCTTTCCCTTTTTGTCCTTTCTTGCCTTTTTTCATTCCCTTTTTCATTTTTTCAGAAAGGCCTTTTTGTTTTTCAATCAAATCGGGCAAACTAAACGATTTTCCACCTTTTTTTCCTTTTCCAGGCATCGACATAGAATTTTTCATATTGGTTAACATCGAACTTAAATAATCGGCTAAAGAGTTGGCGGCTGTCATTACGTACTGTTGATTAGAGATACCGTTTTGAAAATGGTTTTCGGTAAAATTCTCTAAAGATTCATCTAAATTATAATGCGCAGTGGCTAAATGATGTTGAATTTTAGTAGATAGCTTAGGTAAACGCATTGACAACACATACAAACTATCGTCAATATGATTAAAATACGTTTTTATTTCGTGTTGTTTTTTAAGTGATTTTCCAAAATCGGGATGCCTTGTAGAAATAGTGCTAAATTTTTTCATCAAGGCTTCTTGTTTGTAAGAAAATGTAATTAGGTTTTCTAAAATCTTACGCAAATCATCCATGTTTTCTTCTATAGAGTCTCCTTGCATATCCATCATAGATTTTTGCATTTTCTGACTCATTTTTTGCATCTTTTTAGCAGCTTTTTTCTGGCTCTTTTTTGCTTCAGATGTTTCTTGTTTTTGAATATTTTCTTCCGATTTGTTTAACTCTTTATTGATATCTTCTTGATCATCTTCTGTATCAGGAAGCTCCATTGGTTTTTTTAATTTTTGATTGTCTTTTTGAACTTCTTTTAAGTCTTCTTCTAGTTTTTTAAATTCTTTATTTATTTCTTTCTGTGCTTTTAAATCGTTTTCTGTACTTTTAGATAAATCGGCTTGTTTTTTGGCTAATTTTTCTAATTTATTGGCTATTTGAGCCATTTTTTGTTCTACGTAAAATCGTTTAGTGAGTTCTAAAATTCGTTCTAAACTACGTTCTTGCTGTTTGTTTTGTTCTGCTAATTCTTTTGTTTTTTTAAGCAACTCTTCTTTGTTTAGTTTGTTTGCTATTTTTTGAATTTCATCCATCAATTTTTGTTGACGTTTCATTCGTTTTAATTCTTCTAAACGTTTTTTAAGTTGTTCTTTTTGTTCTTGCAAAGATTTAGTGGCTTCTTTTTTCTCCTCAAAATTTTCTTGCAACTTATCGGTTTGACGTTGCATCATTTTTTTGTATTGTTGCTGACGTTTTAAGTAATGATCTACTTTCTTTTTATCATTCCATGTCAAGTTTTT
>CAMZMA010000101.1 GCA_947311815.1 uncultured Flavobacteriaceae bacterium | reverse complement strand
TGCGCATTTGCTGCTGGGCCATATCGGGTGGCTGAACCGGTACGAGCATTACATTCTGGCCGTTGTAACGGCCGGCATACTGGTCTTGCTTCCGGTTGTGATGCGGGGAAGTGACCTTCAGCGGATCGGCATGCGGGCGGTGATTGCTGTTTTAATCCCGCTCGCGGTCTATGCAAAATCCAATGTCACAATACTGGTCGAGTCGCCCAAATCCATTTACCTGCAACAGCGGCAGATGTCCAAATTTGCCAAGAACTATATGAAAACCCCGGTGGCTGTGAATGATTTGGGATGGGTGGCCTGGGGGAATTCGAATTATGTACTGGACCTGTTTGGTCTGGGTTCGACCGAGGCCCTGAAATACCGCACAACAAAATCAGAACCCGGTTGGGGCGGGCCGATGGCCGTCCGGCACGATGTCCGGTTTGCAATGATTTATCAGGAGTGGATGAAAGAGGCGATCGGCAAGGACTGGATCCGCGTGGGGACGTTTATTACGGACGAAGACTGGGGCTTTGTGTCGGGGACGCAAGTGGCCTTTTTCGCCACATCCCCCGATTATGTTCCGCAACTTGTCGAGGCGTTGCACCAATGGGTGCCAACCCTGCCGGCCGGAACACATTTTGAATATGACGCGGGGTTCGAATGAGTTGTGGCACCGCAAAACAAACGGCTTACTGTGCCCCTGTATCGCGCCGCTCGCGGACCTCTTCCTGTCGGGCGGGCAGTTTGTCGATCGACCGGCTGATTTCGCGCACCGTCCAGGGCTTGGGTTTACGCAGCAGGATCGTGCCGTCCTTGGCCACCAGAACCAGCCCGAACCCGCGTGGACGCAACCGCTGCCGGATCGGGCTTTTGCCCGCCGGATCGGTATCGGTGATCACCACCACATCGCGGAGGCGCAGATCGTCCAGCCGTTCCTCGATAAAGGCCATCTGCTGTTTGAAACGCGGGTCTTTCGGGGAATCGGCAAAGATGATCAGCGGGCGGGCAACCCACATGAAATCCTCCAGCGTTACCTCGTCCGTTGCCGCGATAATCAACGGTTCGGGGTCTTCGGTGGCTGTTTGCGCGAAACCGGTAAATGGAAATAGTGCCATAATAACAAAGGCAAAAAACTGTTTCATGGACCCTCCTGTCCTATCCGATATAGGGGGGGCGGGGCCGAATGCGAAGGGGCAAAGCGCGCAAAAGGCCAAAATCGGGGCTGTTAAGGCAATAATCATGCCTTTGGTCCTATGGTCGGGAAACAGACTGCACTTTATTGGCGGAGTTTCGCGGCTTATGGATGTTATCCTGCATATCGGTGCCCATCGCACCGGCACCACCACGTTCCAGACCTATCTTGAGGATAACCGGGACCATCTGAACGAAATCGGCACCGAATTCTGGGGACCGAACCGCACGCGGTCGGGCCTGTTTTCGGGGCTGGTGAAACGGCCGGACAAGGTGAACCGCGATGTGCAGCGGCGCGGCGATCGCGCGAACGGGTTGATACGGATGGAACTGGACCGGCTGGCGCAGGTCGGATTGGCTTCGCTTGTGGTGAGCGAGGAAAATATGATCGGCACCATGTGGGACAACCTGTCAACGGCGCGGCTCTACGGGGATGCGCAGGCGCGGCTGGACCGGTTCGCCTCCGGTTTCGGGTTTCACTGCAAACGGGTGGCAATCTCGATCCGCTCTTACGACAAATACTGGGCTTCGGTGCTGGCGTTTATGGTACAACGGGGCTGGAAGGCGCCGGATGACGCGCTGTTGGACCGGCTGGTCACCCAGTCGCGCCGCTGGCAGGATGTTATCCGCGATGTGGCGGCGGTGTTTCCGGCGGCGGAACTGGTGGTCTTTAAAAATTAAAATTATGGCACAGTCAAAAGCTTCAAAAAAAATGATGAATATGGTTTACGGTTTAGGAGCCGCAGTAGTAATTATTGGAGCATTATTTAAAATTCAACACTTCTCTATTGGTCCAATTACAGGTGGTCTTATGTTATCTATAGGTTTAATAGTAGAAGCCGCAGTATTTGCAATATCTGCTTTTGAACCTGTTGATGATGAATTAGACTGGACAAAAGTATATCCAGAATTAGGAATGGATGATGGCGAAGCAAGAATAGGAGCAGACGGAATGTTGGCTCAAAAATTAGATAATTTATTACAAGAAGCTAATATTGATTCTAGTTTAATGGAAAGTTTAGGAAATAGTATCAAAGATTTTTCAGGTGCAGCACAAGGTTTATCAGCAGTATCTGGATCTATTTCTGCAACCAATAAATATAACGAGCAAGTTGCTTTAGCAGCTACTCAAATGGAATCTTTAAACGGATTGTATCAGTCACAAGTAGAAAGTGCTGGTAAACAAGCTGAATTAAATTCTGCTGTTGTAGAAAATACAGAAAAACTAAAAGAGCAAATGGAATCTTTAGCGTCTAACTTATCTTCATTAAATGGAGTGTACGGCGGAATGTTATCTGCAATGTCAAAAAACTAATTAGTACTAACTTATAATTTAAAAAACTAATTAGATATGGCAGGCGGACAACAATCACCAAGGCAAAAAATGATTAACCTAATGTATTTGGTATTCATTGCAATGTTAGCAATGAATATGACAAAAGAAGTTTTGTCAGCATTTGGTTACATGAAAGAAGGCTTGATAGAAAATAACATTTCTACAACCGAAAAAAATAACAAAGCGTATGAGAATTCAGCAACCAAAGCATCTGAGCAAGCGGCAAAATTTGGTAAATTAAATGAACAAGCGTTAAAAGTAAAAGAATATTCAGCAAATTTTTATGCATATTTAGAAGATCTGAAGTCAAAAATGACGGCAGATGTAGAAGATAAAAAAGCATATCAATCTATGGATAAAACAGAGTTTTTAGACCATTATTTCTTTAAAGGAGATAAATTTACAGCAGAAGGGCAAGCCTTTTTAGATAAAATGAATGCACATAGAACCAATCTTTTAGCTGCATTAGGCAATAGTATTTCAAGTGATTTAAAAGCTTCTATAGAAAGAAGATTTAATACAGATGATGTTACTGATAGTGAAGGGAAACAAATCCCTTGGCTAGAATACCGTTACGAAGGGTTTCCTTTAATTGCATCTTTGGCAAATATTACAAAAATTGAATCTGATATTAAAAATACAGAAAGTGATATTGTAACGTCTTTATTAGGGGGTAAATTAGAAGAATCTCTATCGTTGAGCAATTATAAAGGTATTGTTGCGTTAGATAAGAACGCGTATTTTGCTGGAGAGAAAGTAACAGGAAAAATAGTTTTAGGGCGTTATGATGCTACAATGGTACCAGATAAAGTTACCTTAAATGGTCAAAATTATAAAAACATTGTTGCAGGACAAGTAATTATTGATATGCCAGCAGGTAATGTTGGAAATCATGATATTAAAGGAAAAATTACCTTTACTCAAAATGGGAAACCTGTAGATGTTGACTTTAAAAGTTCTTATTCAGTAATTTCTCAACCTAATGAAGCTGTAATTTCTGCTGATAAAATGAATGTGGTATATAGAGGTTTAAGCAACCCAATATCGGTTTCTTTACCAGGTGTAGGCGATAAAGATATTAAAGTATCTGCAGCAGGAAACTTTAAAAAAACAGGGAAAGGGAAATACAGTTTAAGACCAGGAAAAGGTACTTCGGTAAGTATTAATGTAACAGGTAAATTAAGTAGTGGTAAAACAATAACTTCTAAAAAAGTATTTAGAATTAAAGAGATACCAGCAGCAATGGCAACAGTACGTGGTCAATACGGAGAGACGAGAATGCCAAAAGCAAGCGTAGGAAGAATAACTGTAGGTGCTGGTTTGCCAGATTTTGTTTTTGATTTAAAATTAAAAGTAAATAGCTTTAAAATAAAAGTACCAGGACAATTAACAATATCGGTTACAGGTTCTAAGTTAAGTGCACAAGCAAAAAGAGTAATTGCCAAAGCAAGAAGAGGAGATATTATTACAATATATGCCGTAAACGCTTCTATTATTGGTAATTCATCGTATAAACTTAGAAAAGTATTACCAATAAGTATAGAAATATCTAATTAGTAGAAATTATAGTAGTATGAATAAGAAGTTTTATATATTCGTTATAGCATTATTAACCGTAGGTTATATAAATGCGCAGGCAAATTTATTAAATGCTAAATCTGTAAATGAGATAGGTAAAAAAAGCAAAGAACAGTTGGCTGCAGATAATGACGAACCTCTTGCTTATGGGTATGTAGAGGATAGAGATATTTTATGGTCTAAAGTAGTATGGGAATACATCGATTTAAATCAAAAAATTAATTTACCCTATTACTTTCCTATTGATACTACAGGTATTTCTACTGATAGACGTTCTTTATTTGATACATTGTTAAAAGGAATTAGGTCAGGTAAAATTAAAAATGTGTATTCAGATTCTTTTTTTACTGAAAAAATGACGGTAGAAGAATTAGAAACAAAGTTACTTTATAAAAAACCTGTGGCAGATGTTGAAGGAGAGTTTGATAAGTACGAAGTAAACTCGCAATTAGTAGAAGGATATACCATAAAAGGAATGTGGTATTTTGATAAACGACAAGGAGAATTAAAGTATCGTATGTTAGCGATTGCTCCTATGGGACCAGATATTCAGGCAGTTGCCGAAGGTATTGAAGATGAAGAAAAATATGAATTATTTTGGGTCTTTTATCCGTCTATTAGAGATTTGTTACACGAAGCGAAAGTATTTAATCCTAAAAATGCATCTCAGCCAATTTCTTATGATCATTTATTAAATGCTAGGAGATTTAGCGCTACAATTCTTCAAGAAGAAAATATTTATGGCAATAGATCTATAAAAGATTATGTGAGAGGAAACTCTTTATTTCAACTGTTAGAAGCTGATAAAATCAAAGAAGGAATCCGTAATAGAGAAATAGATATGTGGAATTATTAATTCCATCTTAAATACATAAAAAAAGCGTTCCAATTCGGAACGCTTTTTTTATGCAAATCAATTATCTTTGATACTATGAAAGTAGATTATATAATTGTAGGTTTAGGATTAGCAGGATTAGCGTTTGCCGAAGAATTACTAGCTAAAAATAAAACATTTGTAGTCTTTGAAGACCATTCGCAAACATCTTCTTTAGTAGCAGGTGGCGTGTATAATCCTGTAGTTTTAAAACGATTTACACCTGTTTGGAATGGACATCAGCAAATTAAAAAAGCACTACCATTTTATAGAGAATTAGAAAATAAATTTCAACAAAAATTCATTGAAGAGTTTTCTATTAAAAAAGTATTTAAATCCATCGAAGATCAAAATAATTGGTTTGCTGCATTAGACAAACCTAATATGGAACGGTATATGAATGCTACAATTTCTAATGAAAAAAAAGCAGGAATTATTGCCGATTTTGGCTTTGGAGAACTCACAGGAACAGGAAGAGTTTATACAGATAGATTAATCACTACATACAGGAAATATTTAGAAAAATCAGGAAAAATCATCTTTCAACAATTTGAACATTCTCAAATTAAATTTCAAGAAGAAAATATAATATACCAACAGATAGAAGCGAAGAGAATTGTGTTTTCTGAAGGATTTGGCATCAAACAAAATCCGTTTTTTAATCACTTGCCGTTAAACGAAGCTAAAGGCGAATTAATAACTATTTACGCCCCAGATTTAGCAATTGATTTTTTGTTAAAATCAACCGTTTTTGTATTGCCAATAGGAAATCATCAATATAAAGTAGGGGCAACTTTTAATTGGAAAGACAAAACATCTCATCCATCTGAAGAAGGAAAACAAGAATTGATAGAAAAATTAGCCAAAGTAATTACGGTTCCTTACACAATAATCCATCAAACAGCAGGTATTAGACCCACGGTAAAAGACCGAAGACCTATGGTTGGTGTGCATGCTAATCACAAACAATTAGTTGTTTTAAACGGATTAGGAACTCGCGGTGTTATGATTGCGCCAACGGTAGCCAAAAATTTATTCAATCATTTAGAAAAAGGAGAAGTATTAGATAAAGAGATTGATATTAAGCGTTTTAATTGCTAAAATGTTATTCTTTTTTGTCAAGTGTTCCTTCAAAAGAAACAAACATATTTATCCAAAGAATTCTAGACAAACGCAAATTAATAGGTGCTAAAAGAAATAAAACAGCGATTATAATTCCAAAACTTTGTAAAAGAGTGACGTTAAAAATCAGTTTCGCAATTAAAAAAGTAATAATTGATAAACCCACTGTAATTCCGTAATTTATATACATGGCACCGTAATAAAAAGAAGGTTCAATCATGTATTTTAAACCACAATTTGAGCAATTTTTGTACAATTGAGTTACTTTACTCGGATGAAAAGTGAATTTGTGTTTAAAAAAATCGCCTTCATGACATTTTGGGCATTTTCCTTTTACAACGCTATACGGCAAAGTTCCTTTTTTTAACATGCTTTTTTCTCTAAATCACTAAATTGGAGTTACATTTTTGTAAATTCGCACAAATTTCAATAAAAAATAAAATTCTTATTGTAACAGTTGTTACAAAAGTACATTAATTATATAAAATTATGGTAAACGTACATAATTTAACGGTTTCTTTTATGGGATCTGAATTATTTTCTGGCATCACTTTTAAATTAAATAAAGGAGATAGAATTGGGTTGATAGGTAAAAACGGAGCAGGAAAATCTACTTTATTAAAAGTATTGTCTAAAGATATTGAAAGTAGCGGCGGTTCTATGGCGTTTGATAAAGATATTCGGATAGGTTTTTTACGACAAGATATCGATTTTGTTCAAGGAAGAACTATTTTAGAAGAAGCATACCAAGCGTTTGAAGAAATTAAATCGATAGAAATTAAGCTCGATAAAATTAACGAACAATTAGCCACAAGAACTGATTATGAAAGTGAAGAATACAGTCAGTTAATTATTGATTTAACCGATTTTACAGAGCGATATGAATTGTTGGGCGGCTATAATTACCAAGGTGATACCGAGAAAATTTTACAAGGTTTAGGCTTTCAGCGTAAAGATTTTGATAAACTAACCGATACCTTTTCTGGTGGATGGAGAATGCGTATAGAACTCGCAAAATTATTATTACAAAACAATGATATTTTACTGCTCGATGAACCTACAAATCACTTAGATATTGAGTCGATTATTTGGTTAGAAAATTTTTTAAAAGGATATACTGGCGCTGTGGTATTGGTGTCGCATGATAAAATGTTTTTAGATAATGTAACCAATAGAACTATCGAAATTTCTCTCGGACAGATTTATGATTATAAAAAACCGTACTCGCAATTTTTATTATTACGTGGCGAAATCAAAGAGAAACAATTACAAGCTCAAAAAAATCAGGAAAAAGAAATTAAACAAACTCAGCAATTGATTGATAAGTTTAGAGCCAAGGCAAATAAGGCTTCTATGGCACAATCATTAATCAAAAAGTTAAATAAAGTAGAACGTATTGAAGTAGATCAAGACGATAATGCTACGATGAATGTAAAGTTTACCGTTTCTAAAGAACCTGGTAAAATTATTGTAGAGGCCGAAAATCTGTCAAAAAACTACGGAGATAATCAAGTTTTAGAAAACGTAAATTTACTGATAGAACGCAATAGTAAAATTGCATTTGTAGGTCAAAACGGACAAGGAAAATCTACCTTGGCAAAAATGATGGTGGGCGAAATTCCGTTTGATGGTCATTTAAAATTAGGGCATAATGTAGAGATTGGGTACTTTGCTCAAAATCAATCAGAACATTTACCGCCAGAAAAAACCGTTCTACAAATTATGGAAGATGCTGCTACAGACACCAACCGAATGCGTGTGAGAGATATGTTAGGTGCATTTTTATTTGGAGGTGATGCTGTAGATAAAAAAGCAAAAGTACTTTCGGGTGGCGAACGTAACCGTTTGGCATTGTGTAAGTTGTTATTGCAGCCATTTAACGTGTTAATTATGGATGAGCCTACCAATCACTTAGATATTGCATCAAAAAATGTACTAAAAATGGCGCTTAAAAATTTTAACGGAACGCTCATTGTAGTATCGCATGATAGAGATTTTTTACAAGGATTAACAACCACAGTTTACGGATTTAAAGACAAAGTAATTAAAGAATATTTAGGTGATATTGATTATTTCTTAGCACAACATAAAATTGAAAATTTACGGGAAGCTGAAAAAAGAACAGTAATAAAAGAAGAGAAAAATACGTCTAAAAATGAGTCGTATCAATTGTCTAGAGAGCAAGAAAAAGAACTAAAAAAGTTAAAGAATAAACTGAGTAGAATAGAAACAGAAATTTCCGATTTAGAAACAGAAATTGAAAAAATAGATTTAGAATTGGCGCAAGATTATGATGGAGTTTCATCGCAACCTAACTTTTTTGAACATTACAAAGCTAAAAAAGCCAAAGTAGATACGTTAATGGAAGCGTGGGAAGTGGTAGAAGAAAAAATAGAACATTTTAATTCCTAATTTTTAAATTTGTCAGGTTTTATTTATCCGCCGAAGGAGGAAAACCTGACAGGTCTGTTATAAAATAATGTTTACCAAACACAAAAATATACGAACTCAACAAGTGTTTTTATCTTCGATACAAGATAAAAATGTGCAGCTTTTTATAAAAAGAGAAGATGAAATTCATCCGTTTGTGTCTGGAAACAAGTTTAGAAAATTAAAATACAATATTGCCGAAGCCAATCATCAACAAAAAACAACGTTACTAACTTTTGGCGGTGCGTTTTCTAATCATATTGCGGCAACTGCAGTAGCAGGAAAGGAAGCTGGTTTTAAAACCATCGGAATTATTAGAGGTGATGAGTTAGGGAAAAACATAGAAAAAACCCTAGAAACCAATACAACATTACGAGAGGCTCATAAAAACGGAATGCAGTTTGTATTTATATCTAGAGAAGCGTATCGAAAGAAAAATGAATCTCTTTTTATAAATGAATTACACAAAGATTTTGGTGATTTTTATCTCATTCCAGAAGGTGGTACAAACAAACTTGCTGTAAAAGGATGTGAAGAAATTTTAACATCAGAAGATGAAAAATTTGACATAATTTGTACTGCTGTTGGTACAGGAGGTACCATTGCGGGTTTGGTAAATTCGGCGAAAAATCATCAAAAAATCATTGGGTTTCCTGCGTTAAAAGGCGATTTTTTATCCGAAGAAATAAAAAAATATACAAAAAGGAACAATAATTGGAGCTTACAAACCGATTATCATTTTGGAGGTTACGGAAAATTTTCTGAAGAATTAATTGCATTTATCAATCAATTTAAAGAAGAAACAGGTATTCCATTAGATCCTATTTATACAGGTAAAATGATGTTTGGTTTGGCAGATTTGATTCAAAAAAATACCTTTAAAGAACAAAGTACTATTTTAGCAATTCATACAGGAGGCTTACAAGGAATTACGGGTATCAACCAGAAATTAAAAAAGAAACACCAACAATTAATACATTACTAATGCATTTTAAATCAATTTTATTAATTCTTTCACTTTCATTGTTTTTTGTTGGTTGTGGTTCGCAAAAAAGAGTAGTTTCAAGCAAAAAACACAAAGGTTTTGTGGTAAAAGAGCCAAAACCCACAAATTTACCTTCGGTAAAACAAGTAGAGCATATTACGAAGTTAAAAACTACGGAAAAAAAATTAAATAAATATAGCTTAGAATACATACGAAAATACGCACCAATTGCTGTTAGAGAAATGCATTTGTATAAGATTCCTGCTAGTATTACTTTGGCTCAAGGATTGTTAGAATCTAATAATGGAAGAAGTGAATTGGCGGCAAAATCGAACAATCATTTTGGTATAAAATGCCACAAAGGTTGGAGAGGAGAACGCGTGTATCATAATGATGATAGGCGAGGAGAATGTTTTAGAAAATACACCTATGTAGAAACTTCGTTTGAAGACCATTCAAAATTTTTAACAAGTAGAAATCGTTACAAACCGCTATTTAAATTAAGAGAAAGAGATTATAAAGCATGGGCAAGAGGATTGAAAAGAGCAGGTTATGCAACCGATAGAAAGTATCCTAATAAATTAATTAGCATTATTAAACGCTACAAATTATACGAATTTGATACTTTTAAGAAAGGAAGATTACAATACAAACACAACAAAAGCACTTCTATAAAAAAGAGTGATAATAAATACTACACCGTAAAAAAAGGTGATACTTTATATGCCATTGCTCGTAAATTTGGTGTTTCTGTAGTAACACTTAAAGAACTGAATAGGTTGTCTGGTAATGATTTAGATATTGGACAAGAGTTGCGTTTAAAGTAGAGGGAAATTAAGATTTTAATTGCATGTTTTAAAACGGTAATTTTCTTGAACCAAAATCATTATTCATTGGTGTCAAACGAAGTTGAAACTATGTACTTTAGTGCATCTTGCTTTAGCTTCTGAAAATTTTAGTAGGTTTTGTTAAAATAAAATGGAGTTTTAGAATAGTTTTTATCTTCAATATAATCACCTTCTGATAAAAATAGCGTCCAAAGATTTTTTATCACATCCGAATAACTGAATTCTGTTCAAAAAAATAAATTTATAACAAGCTAAAAACCATAACTATCCTGATAACGATGGTGTTGTGTTAGTTTTTCTAATTTTTCTTAGGACGAACCTTTAGATTTGTTTTTATATTTATTTGAAAGAATATGTTTATGATGATGAAATTTCTCAGGTTTCTAGGTAATTGTCAATTAAAAAGGTGAAATCAAGATGCTTGATATTTCAGATGTAAAATTTAATCCGCCGTGTGCACTTATGTTTTCTGTAGTTGTTGTAACTTTCGCCTCCTAGAGTTTTTACCCAAATCGGCAAAAATAATTGAAATAGAAAAGTTTTGTAGGTATTATTTTTATAGGACTTTCTGTTTCTTTTGATTTTATATCTGCGGAGTTAAAGTCTTACTAAAAAACATATATTTGAATAAATATTTTAAACAAATTGATAGATGAAAAAATTAATTATTACCTTAATTATTATCATTGTTTCATTAAGTTGCAATGATAAAAAATCAACAAAAAATATAGTTAATAAAGGCAATGTTGTAAAAGCTACAAAAAATAAGAAAGAAACAAAAATAGATAATTCAGAAAAAAAAGATAAAATTAAAAAAGATACTATTGCCGTAGAAAAAATCAGCGTTCATAAGAAAGAAATCCTTAAGGATAAAGAAATAGTAATAAAGCCGAAAAATAATGCAGAAACAGTTGTAAGTAATAAACCAAAAACCTATAGTTTTAGAAAGTATAATCACGTAACTAAGTTTTATGAAAAACTATCTGTATATGCAACACGAGTATGTATGGAGCAAAATGTTCCGCCAGCAGCATTATTAGCAATTGCAGGTTTAGAATCTGGATGGAATAAAGGATATATAGGTAAAATTACAGGTAATATTTTAAGTTTGGGTTCAAGTAAAAGACGAGGAGATATAAGGTTGCCAGCATTATATTTGCCAAGATTAAAAAAAGACAAACGTATTTTATTTGATTCGCTAGAGATAGCTTCAATAGATAAGAGTAAATATTATATGGAGCAACGACCATCAAGTTTAAAAAAAGATTATAGACCAGTACCTTGGGCAGGTACAAAATTTAGATTAGGTTATTTAGAGCGTCATCCAGAAGCAAAAGCAAAAGCACACGCAGAAAATATAACGGATTTTGTTACTGTTTTTATATCGAGAACAAGTAAAATAAGTGCTTATCGAAAAACAAGAGCTGTAATGGATGCTTTGGTAAAAAAACATGGTAAAAAAATATTGTTAAAAGAAAACACGGCAATTCAATTTATTAACGGAATTGGCGGTAAAAAAAATTCATATAATTTTAGAAAAACATGGCCTGTTAAAGTTGTCAGAATTATGCGAAAAGCAGGTTTAGTTCCTTTAACAGAAGCTATTTATAAAGGAAAGACATTTAAAGAAAGCTGGTAGTAATTTTGTAATACATAGGATAAGTGATTGTTTTAGCCCCCCCAATAAGTACGGAGAGGTATTTTAAATTTCAAATTAATATGTTCAGATCCTGAGTTCTACCTAAAGATTTTGTAAAATAGCACTAATAGATTTGTCTTTTTAGTTTTAAATTTGATACTTGGTTTTTTTTCTTGAAAAGAGTACACGATAAGACTTGCTGCTAAATTGGTAATAAAGTTTTCAAAATTTTTATATCTAGAATGTTCTGCTTGTGCTATATTTTTAAGTTGATTATTGATAATTTCAATTACAAATCTTTTTCTAAGTAATATTTTATTTCTCATAGACATCAATATATTTTTTAAATTTGTCTGAATAGTTATACATAACTTTTTAACTTTGTAACATACAAAAATATAATATGCCCATCATAAAATCTATCAAAGGAAAATTGCCACAAATACCACAAGACTGTTTTGTGGCAGAAAATGCTACAATTGTAGGCGATGTACAATTAGGTAAACAGTGCAGTGTTTGGTTTAATGCGGTTATTCGAGGCGATGTACATTACATAAAAATTGGCGATAAAGTAAACATTCAAGACGGAGCGATAATACACGCAACTTACCAGAAATCGCCCACAAATATTGGCAACAATGTATCTATTGGGCACAATGCAATGGTACACGGTTGCACCATACATGATAACGTTTTGGTGGGTATGGGCAGTATAATTATGGATGATTGCGTAGTAGAAAGCAACAGTATTATTGCTGCAGGAGCAGTAGTTACTAAAAACACGCACATAAAAAGTGGCAGTATTTATGCAGGTATTCCTGCTAAAAAAGTAAAAGATATTTCGCAAGAACTCATTTCAGGAGAAATAGATCGGATTGCCAATAATTATATTAAATACGCAAGTTGGTACACCGAAGAGTAGTATTTGGGCGTTTCCCGTTGGGTCGAGCTTTACACTATATCTTTTTATGTGTTTTCGAGTTTTTATTTTTTCCTAACGTCAAAATAAAAACTCGAAAACACATAAAAAGGATGCCGTTTCAATCCCTAACGCAAATGCGGTTCGATGCACAAAAATTCGGTGTTATGATTTTGTAACATCTAATAATCAATCAATTACTACTGTTTCTTTTTCATTTTGCGATGTTTTTTTTCATGGTTTAATTTGTTATATGAATAATTTATTTTCAGTTCTTTGACTTAGAAATATTTAAAAGGTTTAAATTTGATTGCTGTTTTAACAGTTGCTTAATAAATAATATTATGAAGAGAATTTTTCTCCTACTATTTTTAGTTTCAATAAATAGTATTGCTCAAAAAAAGGTGCAAGTAGATCTAAGTAATCCTAATGCTACCATTTATACGCATTTGTATTTTTTACAACCAGATTCGTATGAACCCGAAAAAGCGGCAGTAACCATTCAAGGATATTCAGGCGAAGAAGCAATAGACAAAGCCATAAAATTAAAACAAATACTAGATGGCAAAGGCTTGTTTGTAGATTTTAGTAAAATTCCTAATGACCATGATTTTAATGATACCATCGGATATTCTAAATCGTACAAATACACCTTATTTCCTGTTAGAATGCCTTTAATTTCTGTAGAAAAAGTTGGCAATAAATGGTTATATGCACAAGAAACCGTACGTAGTATAGACGCGATGTATAATGAAGTTTTTCCGTGGTATGTGCAAAAATTGCAAAAAATAATACCCGCTATTGGACATCAAAAACTATTTGGTGTAGAAATTTGGCAAATTATTGCCTTACTTATTTTACTAACCATCGCTTTTGTACTGTTTTATGTCATTAAAAAAATAGCATTTTCTTTATTGCAAAAAATACAATATAAAATTACTCATAGTAAAAATGATGAGGTAAATAAAGTATTAAAAAAGTTATCCCGCCCTATTAGTTTATTAATTGCTTTTGCATTTTTTGAAAGTGTTTTTCCGTCGTTATTATTTGGTTTAGACACTAATAAATGGGTGTTTTTAAGTTTAAACATTGCTACAACTGTTTTTTGGATTTATGTTTTCTTAAAATTAGTGCAAGTTACTATGCGTATTTATGCAGAATTTGCCGAAAGAACCCACGGAAAATTAGACGATCAATTAGTGCCTATTTTACATAATTTTTTAACGGGCGTAGTCGTCTTTTTAGGAATTTTAAAACTATTAACCCTTTTTGGCGTAAACGTGGCTACCGTTATTGCGGGTGCATCTATTGGGGGTATTGCCGTGGCATTGGCATCACAAGATACCGTAAAAAACTTAATTGGTACATTTATGATTTTCTTAGACAAACCGTTTCATATTGGCGATTGGATTGAAGCCGATAATGTGATAGGTACTGTAGAAGAAGTAGGTTTTAGATCTACCAGAGTGCGTGCTGCAGATACATCTGTATATCAAATACCAAATAGTAAACTCTCTGAAATAGTGATTAATAATAAAGGTTTGCGTTTGTATAGACGCTATAGAACCGATTTAGGAATCCGTTACGATACGCCGCCAATATTGATAGAAGCTTTTGTAAAAGGCGTTAAAGAAATTATTATTGCGCATCCCGAAACAAAATCCGACGCTTATAATGTTGAGTTTAATGGTTTTGGCGATTCGGCACTTTTAATTATGGTAAATGTGTATTTTAAAAGTTTAGAATGGGATGTAGAGCAATCTTCTAAACACCGTTTGCATATGGCAATTGTAAAAATGGCAGCTGCTTTGGGTGTAGAGTTTGCGTTTCCTTCTACTACATTGATGATAGAGCAGTTTCCTGAAAAGAAATCTATCGATTTAAAATACAACACAACACAAAAAAGTATTGAAAAAGCCATTAAAAATGTGATAGATGATTTTTCTCAAAGCTCAACAGAGTAAAACAAATTAAAAAATTCCTCAAAGTTTACAACAAAAAGGGAGCTATTTTTTTTCTAGGTAAGGCACGAATATGGATGTAATTGTGTATCGATATTAAAGCAGATGTATTTTATAAAAACGCTCTATCCTGTTTACCGATAATTGTCATAATTTCTATAAAATCTTCGTTAATTTTATAATAAATACTGTCAGCACCACAAACACATCTTCTATAATTCGGTTTTATGTAATCAACAGCCTCAAAAGAATACGGGTTTTGAGCAATGATGTCAAAATAGTCAAAAAAAGTATTGAAAAAGCCATTAAAAATGTGATAGATGATTTTTCTCAAAGCTCAACAGAGTAAAACAAATTAAAAAATTCCTCAAAGTTTACAACAAAAAGGGAGCTATTTTTTTTC
>CAMZMA010000100.1 GCA_947311815.1 uncultured Flavobacteriaceae bacterium | reverse complement strand
ATGTAATTTGTCAATTAGGTATTGCCTTGCCCGATGCAGATTTTGGTTACAATCCTACCACACCTAAAAAAAGAGGTATTAGCTAGTTAATAGTTTCTTTAACTTTTTGCTATACGCTCTTAATTCGAACATTTCATTAATAAATTTTTTAGTACTTTTATACGGAATATTATTTTCTTTATGGTTGATTGTGGCAATTTGATAGATATATTTCCAATGAGTTCTTATGGATTTTAATGCTTTAAGGTAAGTGTACTTACTCGTGTCATAAATATGCGTAGGCTCAGAAATAATTCCGTTGATTTCTAAAATTTTAAAATTGCCATTTTCAAGATCTTTAAAGGAATTGTATTTAATATCAATTCTGCCATAATACCAATCAGGAATTTCTTTACTTAAAACATCAAAAGTTGTTTCTAATTTATTAGATATTAAATGATTGCCGTTAATAAATTCAGTTCCTTTAGAATGGTTTCCTACAGAAGTTAACATTATTTTTATTCCTTTTTCTGGAATTTTTTCTAGCTTTTCTTGATGAATTTTACGGAACAACTCTATATATAACTTGGCTCTATCATCAGCTAAAATTAACATTTCTAGCGTAGAAAAACCATTACCAATTACCGATAAAAAACGTTTTAAAGTAATAGAACTTATTGTGCCTTTTTCTTTATTTGGTAAACGATGGTAAAAAATACCACATTCGTTTTCAAAATCTAAAAATTCTTGTACTATAATATCAATTGGGTATTTATTTAAATACTCTTTTAGCTGATTTTCTGTATGTATTTTTTGTACCAAAATCCCTCTAAAACCAACATCTGGTTTTGCTATGAAAGGATATGAAATTTTTGCTCTTTGAATGTCATCAACAACAGATTTAAAAGACATTTTTGGTGTACATAAAATTGTTTTAGGTCTGTATTTTTTTGGCACTAATTGTATGGTGGTAAACTTGCTTTCTGTTCCGTTTCCAGAACTTTTAATACACGGGTTAACAGCACTAAAAAAAGCAGCATGTTTTGCTTTTGATGCTAAATAAAAAGAATATGGTAAATTGGGTACATAAAACATAAATGTAGGCCAATGCTCCCAATGAAAAAGTTTATGTAGCCTGTTTTTACTCACTAAGATTTGTTAAAAAGTGCGTCTAATAATGTTTTAAAAGTTTTAAAAGCAAAATAAACAGTAAAAAATAATAAAGAAATACCAATGAAGACAAGGGTGTATCCAAGATATATTTTCGGACTTTCAGTAAATTTATTTAAAGCTTTAAAACCAATATTTAAAGTAATTGGAGAAAGAATGATTAATCCTAAAAGAATAGAAATTTTTTTAACACCTTTTTCTAATAATAGTTCTCTGGTTTTCATTTTTCTGAAAAATTTTCAATAGCTTTTCTAACGTTTCCGTATTGCTCTATCAATTTACTGGCTGTTTCTTGGTCGATATGAAGTTCTGAAACTAACATTTTTACACCTCTATCTACCAATTTGTTGTTAGATAGCTGCATATCAATCATTTTATTGCCTTTAATTTTACCAAGCTGAATCATAGTTGCCGTAGAAAGCATGTTTAAAACTAACTTTTGCGCTGTACCTGCTTTCATGCGAGAACTTCCTGTAACAAATTCGGGGCCTACAACAACTTCTATAGGAAATTTAGCCGTAAGTGCTAACGGACTGTTTAGATTACAAGATATACAACCTGTAACGATGTTGTTTTCATTACACTTTTTTAAAGCAGCAATTACATAAGGCGTTGTACCTGAGGCAGCAATACCTACAACTACATCTTTATTTGTAATATTATGTTTTTGTAAATCTAACCAACCTTGTGTGGTGCTGTCTTCGGCAAATTCTACTGCTTTTAAAATAGCGGTTTCTCCTCCAGCAATCAAACCGATGACTACGCCGTGAGGTACACCAAAAGTAGGAGGGCATTCAGAGGCATCTACAACACCTAATCTACCACTAGTTCCTGCGCCCATATAAAATAATCTTCCACCTTTTTGTAATTTTTTTACAATTTGTTCAGTTAATTTTTCAATTTGAGGTAAAGACTTTTCTACTGCATACGGAACTGTTTTGTCTTCGTTATTGATGTTTTTCAATAAATCAGCTACACTCATTTTTTCTAAATGATTGTATTTTGAAGCTTGTTCTGTAGTTTTTGTAAAATTCATTGCGACAAAAATAATCAAATGAAATTAAATATCACCAATTTAGTGACAAACAGCATAAAATTTGTGTCTTAAAGACATATAAACCTTATAAAATTAAAATTATGGAAACAATTACACAATCATTTTCTAACTTTTATTCTGCCGTGGCTACTGGTTTTGGAGATTGGGGATTAAAATTATTAGGAGCTATAGCTGCTTTAATTATTGGTCTTTGGATTGTAAGAATTATTATGAAAGGCATCTCAAAAGTATTTGAAACGAAACATATAGATGAAACTTTACGTCCTTTTTTAATTACGTTAATTGGTTTTGTCTTAAAAACCTTATTAATAATTTCTATTGCAGGTATTGTTGGTGTGCCAACAGCATCTTTTGCGGCTTTAATAGCAGGCGCTGGTGTTGCAATTGGTATGGCATTTAATGGTTCTTTGGGGCATTTAGCATCAGGAATAATGTTATTAATATTTAAACCATTTAAAGTTGGCGATTTGATTAAAACCAATGACGCTTTCGGGTTTGTAAAAGAAATATCAGTTTTTGTAACAACAATAGAAACCTTTCAAAACGAAACGGTTATTCTACCAAATACTGCTGTAGCTTCTAATAAAATTACAAATTTAACTTCTATAGGAAATTTAAGGGTTGATATGCCTTTTGCAATTAGATATGGTTCTGATATTAAGAAAGCCAAAGAAATTGTTTTAGGAGTTTTAGAGGATGATAAAAAAGTGTTACATCAAGCAGGTAAAGACCCTCGTGTTGCCGTGAATAGCTTGGGTGTTAATAGTATAGAATTATTGGCGTTGCCTTACGCAAATTGCGAAGATTATTGGGATGTTTACTGGGATACAAGACAAAAAATTGTTGAAGCTCTTGGTAACGCAGGTTACGAAGCTCCTTTGCCACAAAGAGTAGTTACGATGAACTCATAAAGTTGTTATAGTCATAGAAAAAATCCTCATAAATACTAAAATTTATGAGGATTTTTTTATTGTTTTAATTTTATTATTGTCCGATTAAAATTTACAACAACTCTAAAAAGTTATGTTTGATAGAGGTTCTAAGAGTTTTTTTAATAGACACCTTGCTTTTTCTGTTTTCTTAATTTTGGGTTTCTACCAATAAAAAAAGAAAATTAAAAAACTGTTTATCATATAGTTATAATCAAGTCTTTTATCTTTTGTCTAATAGTGAAACGGTCTTACCTCTTTAGTCGGACACTACTATTTTAATTTTAATGTTTAAACAGTTGCTAAAATACGATTAAACGTAGTACTTGGTCGCATAGACGCTGTTACCAATTCTTCTTTTGGTGCGTAATATCCTTTTAAATTAACAGGTTTACCTTGTACTTTATTAAGCTCATTTACAATCGTTTCTTTATGAGTAGCTAACTCTTTCGCAATTGGCGTAAATTGAGTTTTTAATTCGCTGTTTTTATTTTGATTTGCCAAAGCTTCTGCCCAATACATGGCTAAGTAAAAATGACTTCCTCTATTGTCTAACTCGTTTACTTTTCTTGAAGGGCCTTTTTTGGTTTCTAATAATTTATCGGTAGCATCGTCTAACATTTCAGCCAACACCAATGCTTTTTCATTTTTTGTTGATGTTCCTAAATGCTCTAATGATACGGCTAGGGCTAAAAACTCTCCTAAAGAATCCCAACGTAAATGGTTTTCTTTTACAAATTGTTGTACGTGTTTTGGTGCAGAACCTCCAGCACCAGTTTCAAACAATCCGCCGCCATTCATTAACGGAACAATAGAAAGCATTTTTGCCGATGTTCCTAATTCTAAAATAGGGAAGAGGTCGGTTAAAAAATCACGTAATACGTTTCCTGTTACAGAAATGGTGTCCTTACCTTCTTTAACTCTGTTTAATGTAAATTTTGTAGCCTCTTCTTGATTTAAAATTCGAATATCTAATCCTTTTGTATCGTAATTTGGTAGATATTTGTTTACTTTTTTTATGATTTCTCTATCGTGTGCTCTTTCATCATCCAACCAAAAAACAGCGGGCATTCCAGAAGCTTTGGCTCTTGTTACGGCTAATTTTACCCAATCTTGAATGGGGGCATCTTTTGCTTGACACATCCTCCAAATATCACCTTCTTCAACATTGTGTTGCATTAAAATAGTGCCGTTTGCATCCATCACTTTTACAGTTCCGTCAGCTTCCATTTCAAAAGTTTTGTCTTGAGAACCATATTCTTCAGCTTTTTGAGCCATTAAACCAACATTTGGTACAGTTCCCATAGTTGTTGGATCAAACGCACCGTTCTTTTTACAAAAATCGATGGTAACTTGGTATAATTTAGCGTAAGAACTATCAGGTATTACGGCTTTGGTATCTTGTTGCTTTCCTTTTTTGTTCCACATTTGACCAGAAGTTCTTATCATTGCAGGCATTGACGCATCAATAATAACATCGCTTGGTACGTGTAAGTTGGTAATTCCTTTATCAGAATTTACCATGGCAACATCAGGATTGTTTTTATAAGTATTTTCAATAGCAGCTTCAATTTCTTGTCGCTGATCTTGAGGCAATTCTTTTATTTTGCTTAATAGATTACCGAAACCGTTATTTACATCGACACCAATTTCTTCAAAAACTGTTTCGTATTTATCAAAAACATCTTTAAAATAGGTGCGTACTGCGTGCCCAAAAATAATAGGATCAGAAATCTTCATCATGGTAGCTTTCATGTGTAAAGAGAACAAAACATCTTGTTTTTTTGCATCATTAATTTCTCTTTCTAAAAAAGAATTTAACGATTTTTTACTCATTACAGTTGCATCGATAATTTCTCCTTTTAATACCGCAACTTCTTTTAAAACTTTTTTGTTTCCTGCATTTGTGGTATGCTCAATAGTTACTGTTGTCGCTTCTGATAATGTTACAGATTTTTCATTGTGTGCAAAATCTCCTTCGCTCATTGTAGCCACATGTGTTTTAGAGTTTGAGCTCCAAGCGCCCATAGAATGCGGATTTTTACGTGCGTAATTTTTAACTGCTTTTGGTGCTCTACGATCAGAGTTTCCCTCACGTAAAACAGGATTTACGGCAGAACCTTTTACTTTGCTATACGCTTTTGCAATGACTTTTTCTTCGGCTGTTTCAGGTTCGTCTATGTAATTGGGTATTGCATACCCTAATGCTTGTAATTCTTTAATGGCGGTTTTTAATTGAGGAACAGAAGCACTTATATTAGGTAATTTAATAATGTTAGCTTCAGGTTTTTTAGCCAATTCGCCTAATTCTGCCAAAGTATCTGGTACTTGTTGTTCTTTGGTTAAATAAGAAGGGAAGTTTGATAAAATTCTAGCAGCTAATGAAATATCTTTTGTTTCTATGTCGATGTTAGAAGAATTTGTAAAGGCCTTTACAATAGGTAAAAAAGAATGAGTAGCCAAAAATGGCGCTTCATCTGTTTTGGTATACATTATTTTTGCGTTGTTGCTCATATTTTTATGTTTTGGTGTACAAAAAAAAGTACAGTGCTAAATTATTTTTTTTGAAGTATTGCAAATTTAAGGAAACCCATTGAGTTTTTTACTACTAATTTGTTATTAATAAAGGGGTTTTGTTAAGAAAAGTGTAAAAATAAGTTGCTTTTTTGAAGATATTTACACCAAAAACAAAAGCCATATCTAACAATTACTTGTTATGACATGGCTTTTTGAAATAGTTTTTTTGTACTGATTTTTACATTGCTGAAAATTCAAATAAGAATTGCTTCTCATTATTTCTTTACCACGGTAAAGAAAATTACGTTTACTACTCCATTTTGAAACATCCTTGAATTTTTAAGTTTACACTCAAAAAAACGTTATCAATGTTTCAACTGATTTTTTTAACATTCTTAGCACAATTAAATAATTATACATTTTAAGGTTGGATAACTTATTTTCATAAACTATTTCTTCTTAAAAGTTCTCTTTTTTATTCTTTCAAATAGAAAAGATGTTTGTAGAATTAGTTAAAAATATCAGTAAATAAAGAACGTTACTCTATTTGTTATTACAAACGTTTTATTTTATATTTTTCAATAGTAAAAAAATGTTTTGTAATAATCTTATACAAATATATGGCTGTTTTTGATTTCTGCAAACTTTTTAATCATTTAGAAATCAACAAAATATCAACAGTACTTATAAACATTTGTTCATTAAAAAAAGGCACTGTAAAAATTACAATGCCTTTTTTATATGATTGGAAAGGAAATTTATTAAGATCTTCTTTCTTTAATTCTTGCTTTTTTACCAGTAAGACCTCTAAAGTAAAAGATTCTTGCTCTACGAACAATTCCTTTTTTGTTTACTTCAATTTTTTGAATTGCTGGCATATTTACAGGAAAAATACGCTCTACACCAATAGTGCCAGACATTTTTCTGATAGTAAAAGTTTCTGAAGAACCTGTTCCTCTACGTTGAATAACAACTCCTCTAAAAAACTGAGTTCTTGTTTTACTTCCTTCTTTAATTTCGTAATAAACGGTAATGGTATCACCTGCTTTAAATACGGGTAACTCTTTTTTGGTTACAAATTCGTCTTGTACAAATTTAATTAATGCTTCCATGTTTTATTTTTATGGTTTTTCAATCATCAACTTTCACGATTCTCGTCAGAGGTTAATTTTGAGTTTGCAAATTTAGTAATTTTAATAGAAAATCTAAAATTTTTATGATTAAAATATTTTGTCCTGTAATGAAGGTATCTTGCTGATTATCAATAAAAATGAATTTCTGGTAAATTAATGCATATTATTTTTATCAGGAATAAAACGATAAATTCTTTTCTTCTTATTGGTTTCTTGCAATTTTAATTGATTTAAAACTTCGGATGGAATTCTCTTTACATCGTTTTTACGTGTGATTAAAAAGAAGGTTTCGGTCTTGTTACTTTTCGAAATAAGCGAATCTAACGGTAAAGATTGTACAGCTCCTTTAGAGTAAAACTGACTTGAATAACTTTTTTTTCTAAAATGATAAAGCGGAATTTTTTCTTTATAAACTTTATTGATGATGTATTTGTCAGTATTACTTAGGTACTCAATCTTATTTGTAAAAAAGCCGTATAAATATCCAATAAAAGTAAGTATAGGAATGATAAAACTTATTCCTATTAAGAGGTTTTTCTGTTTAATTTCTTTCCACCAATGAACCATTAATAGTACAATAGGAATCATTACAGGTAATATATACGGATGAATTAAACTTTTAGAAACCGTAAAAAATAAAGGTGTCCAAATCAACCAAAAAAGTAAAAAAAGCATCCATTTATTGTGAAAAATGAAATGTCTTTTTTTGAAGATTTTTCCAATAATTACCTCAAACCAAGGAAGCGCAAAAGCGGCTAAAAACACCCAGATAATTCCTAAAGGTTGTTGTTTCGGAAACCCGTATTTGTCTCCTTTCCAACTGCTGTCTAAAAATCGTTTAAAATGCTCTCCTACAATAAAATAATCGATAAATCCTGGTGTTTTTTGTTCTGCCAAATAATACCAAGGTATAGCGATTATAAGCATCAACAAACTTCCTAAAAAGATAGGAAATGTGCTAAACACTTTCTTAAAAGATTTGGTAACAAGCGTCCACATAAAAATAGGAGGTAAGGTCAATATAAAAATGATAGGACCTTTGGCTAATAAGCCAAATCCGAAGCCAATAAATAGGAGATATTTCCACCATTTGTTATTCGGGTTGTGTAAGGTTTCCCAAAACGAAAGCATTACCAAAACTACACAGAAAGCCAAAGAAGTATCGGTAGAAACTACTCCCGCATGAATTAAAAATTGCGGAATTGTCATGGCTATAAAACCTGGTAAGAAAAAAGGTAATTGTTCTCTTTTTGCGTATTTTCCTATCATAAAAATGATAAGAATACTTAATAATAAATAGGGTAATCTTACCGAAAATTCTGAAACTCCAAAAGTTTCCATACTTAAAGCCGATAACCACGTAGAAAGTGGTGGTTTTGCCCAAAACGGAACGCCATAATCTATTTGTGGTGTAATATAATCGTTGGTTTCTGCCATAATTCTGGCAATTTCTGCATACCGAGCTTCGGTTTTATCCATTAAAGGAATGGTTGCATTTAAAAATGCACGCCAAAGAATTAATAAGATAACTGCTACCGTAAAAAAGTATTTTTTTTTGATGAGTTTTTTCATGATTGATATTTCTTTTTAATCGCCATTAAATCGATCCATAATTTAAAAAAGTAACTCATTTTAACACTACTTTCATCTACATCAATCCATTTTTTTAAAGGTATTTCTCTACAAATATTCGGCATATTTTCTTTTCCATACATTTGAATCAATCGATGAAAAATTTCTACATCAAACAACCATTTTGATATAAAATTGTCTTTAAAAATAGTATCTGCGGCGTTTTTATCAAAGATTTTACAGCCACATTGAGTGTCATACACTTTTAGTTGTAGTTGCATAGAAATAAACGTGGCAATGATACGTCCTATTAAAAAACGAAACTTTTTTCTATCAATGAAAGTGTCAATTTTCTGAATTCGAGATCCAAAAGCAACTACTACTTCGTTTTTTATTTGCAAACTAATTTCGTAACATTCCTCTAAAGAAGTCGCTAAATCGGCATCTAAATAGGCAATTTTTTGATAAGTAAAATGTTGCTGACAATAATTGATTCCTGCTTTTACAGCAGCTGCTTTACCAAGATTTTTATCTAAAGAAAGTAAATGAACATTTTTTTGAAATTTATTTTTTATTTGAAGTACAACGTCATTAGTTTTATCAGAAGATCCATCATTTACAAAGCATAAAAACACTTTTTTATTTGTAGATAAAAAATGAGTGTATTTAACAACAGGCAACCTTTTTTCTTCGTTAAAACAAGGAATTACAATCACTAGCTCAAAAGATGTATTGTTGTTATTCATCTAATAAATCGGGTCTTATTTGTTGTGTTCTTTGGTAGGCTTGTTCGTTTCGCCAAGTGTCAATTTTAGGAAAATTACCCGATTGTAATATTTCGGGTACTTTCATACCTTTATAATTTGCAGGACGGGTATAAACAGGTGGCGAAAGTAAATTGTCTTGAAAAGAATCGGTAAGTGCAGAAGTTTCATCGCCTAAAACCCCAGGAATTAACCGTATCACAGCATCACATAAAACAGCGGCAGCCAACTCGCCACCAGTTAACACATAATCGCCAATAGAAATTTCTTTAGTAATAAAAGCATCACGCACACGTTGATCTACACCTTTATAATGTCCTGTTAAAATAATGATGTTTTCTTTGAGCGATAGTGTATTTGCTGTAGATTGGTTTAAGGTGGCTGCATCTGGTGTCATGTAAATAATTTCATCGTAGTTACGTTCTGATTGTAATTTAGAAATGCATCTATCAATGGGCTCAATCATCATTACCATTCCTGCGCCACCGCCATATTGTGTGTCGTCAATTTGTTTGTAATTTCCGAAACCATAATCGTGTAAATTATGAAAATGAACTTCGGCAATTCCTTTATCAATAGCACGTTTCATCATAGAATGGTTAAACGGACTTTTTAATAAATCAGGATTTACGGTAATAATATCTATACGCATTTTGCAAATGTACTTTTTTTAATGATTTATTTTTTGATTTATATCTGCAATTATTTCGTAACCCTTTTATATCTTTTTCGTCCTTAAATTTAAGTAATAAATGTAATTTTTCGATGATCATCGAAAAGTATCGAGAACTATTCGAAAAAAAAATAGTTGTTTTTTAAAATTATTCAAATGAAAAATCAATAAAACTTAATGAGACAAGCATTTAAAATCTTGATTCTTACTTCTTGTTTCTTGACTCTTTTTTTAAAGACTAATCGTACTTTGCATCAAAATTACCATCCCATTTTCCTTGTACACGTAAAATTTGCTCAATAATATCTCTCACACAACCTTCGCCTCCTTTTTTATGAGAAATGTATTTAGAAATTTGCTGAATTTCTGGAGCTGCATCGTTAGGGCAAACAGGCATTCCAACAATGTTCATCACAGGAAAATCAGGAATATCATCGCCCATATATAGGACATTTTCTGAGTTTAATTGATAGTTAGCTACCAATTCTTTGTATTGTTCAATTTTGTTGTGAGCGCCTAAATAAATATCCGTAATTCCTAAGTTTTTAAGTCTAATTCTTACACCTTCGTTAGTGCCGCCAGAAATAATACATACTCTAAAACCAGCATTTACAGCGGCTTTTAAAGCATAACCATCTTTAATATTCATGTGTCTAATCATTTCGCCATTTGGCATAATGGTTACAACGCCGTTGGTTAAAACACCATCAACATCAAAAATTAAGGTGTCAATTTGTGGTAATATTTCTTTATAACTTTTTTCCATAATGATAATTTTCTTGCTTGGTCGAGCGCAGTCGAGACCTACATAATTTAAAACTAAAAACCTCTCGACTGCGCTCGAGGAGACAGGTAATTTTTTATTTTTCCTATAGATTATTTTTTTTAATCGATAAAGAAGAAATAGACTTTGTTAACATCGTATAAATTTTTTGTTGATGATGATTCAGCAACGTTAAATGATTTTTTATGGTTTTTTGATCGTTTCTAATCGCAGGACCAGTTTGTGCATCTGCGGGCGATAATGTTTTAATTTTTGCCGCTGTTTCTTTAATGAGCGGTTTTAAAATCTCAAAAGGAACATTGTGCTCTTTGCAAATATCATTACCTATTTTATACAAATGATTGGTAAAATTATTGACAAAAACTGCGGCTACGTGCAAACTTTTACGTTGTACTGAATTGATGTGATAAATATTTTTTCCTATAGATGTTGCTAAGGTTTCTAGCAAGTGTAAATCCGTTTTGTTTTGTGCTTCTAAACAAAAGGGAATCTTAGAAAAATTAACTTTTTTGTTTGTAGAAAACGTTTGAAGCATATAAAAAACACCTTTATTTCCGTGATTTTGTAACGAATTCATAGCAACACTACCTGAAGTATGAACCACCAAATTTTTTGATTTTATTTTTGAGGAAACAGCAGCAATTGCATCATCAGAAACTGCAATAATATAAATATTTGCATCAGGAAGTTGTTCAATTTTTCGAGAACTTATTTTTGTAACTTTCACATTTTTAGCCTTTTTAAAGGCTTTGGTAAGATGTGTTGCTACATTTCCGTTTCCTAAAACAACTACTTTTATCATAAGCACGAAGATATTGAAATTATTGATAGGATTTTTACTAAATTGCAAATGTAAAACCAAAGAATGAAAAAATTAGGAATCAACACCACCTGTGTACATATTGGCGAGGTGAAAGACACACAATTTAAAGGAGCAATTTCGCCCATATTTATGTCCACTTCGTATGCTTTTGATGGTGTAGAAGTAAAACGCTATCCACGGTATTTAAACACACCGAATCAAGAAGCGTTATGCAAAAAAATAGCTGCTTTAGAAAAGACGGAAAATGCGTTAATTTTCGGATCAGGAATGGCAGCTGTAAGTCATACTTTACTCGCTTTTTTACAAAAAGGAGATCATATTGTGTTGCAACAAACGTTGTATGGAGGCACGTATAATTTTGTGGTAGAAGAGTTTGAGAAATTCGGAATCGAATATACATTTACCAAAAGTTTAAAGATTGATGATTTTAAAAAAGCCATAAAACCGAACACAAAAGTGCTTTTTATTGAAACACCTTCTAATCCGTTATTAACCATTACAGATATGAAAGCAGTAGCTGATGTAGCTAAAGAAAACGGCTTGATTACCATGATTGATAACACGTTTGCAACTCCGATAAATCAAACGCCTATTGATTTTGGTATCGATATTATGATTCATTCTGCTACCAAATATATGGGAGGACATTCCGATATTTTGGCAGGTGCAGTGGCGGCATCTAATCAACAAATTGAACGAATTTGGAACATTGCCAAAAACCTAGGCGGAAGTTTAAGTGATTTTACCGTTTGGATGCTAGAACGGAGTTTAAAAACGATGAATCTTCGTGTAAAACGACAATCTAAAAATGCCTTGAAAATGGCGAAATACTTAGAAAAACATCCGAAGATTGCCAAAGTATATTATCCTGGATTAAAAACGCATCCTCAATATGCATTAGCAAAAAAACAGATGAAACGGTTTGGTGGTATGTTGTCTTTTGAATTGAAGGAAGGCATTGATGCAATGGAATTTCAAAAAAACTTACAACTTATAAAACCATCGATGAGTTTAGCAGGTGTAGAAAGTACAACACTTTCGCCAGCACAAACATCGCACGCATTGTTATCATCTGAAGCAAGAGAAAAACAAGGAATTAAAGATGGATTGATACGTTTTTCTGTAGGAATTGAAGAAGTCAAAGATTTAATTGTAGATATTGAGCAGGCGATAGAAAAAAGTTTGGTGTAATTTTTGATGCTTTTGTGTTATAACTATTTAAAAACTAACATTATGAAAAAAAGTATTATTTATTTTTTAGTATTTTCTTTGTTTTCTTGTACTCAAAAAGAAGAAAAATTTAACAAAATCAAAATAGAGATTAGTGGGTTAGGTAATGATATTACCTACGTACTTAATAAGAAAGATTCTATTTTTAAAAGTAAAAATGAGATAGTTTTTACTGTCCCTAAAATAAATGAACCTAAAGAATATTCGTTACAAATTTTTAGAGATTCATTAAAAAAGCCAATCGAATTTTTTTCTTTTTGGTATGAAAATAAGGATGTGAAAATTGTTGGTAAATGGGATGAAAAAGAAAAATATATTACTCCTTTAAATATTTATGGCGGAGATTTACAAGATATATCAAGTAAGTTTAATGCTGTTTTTGGTATGTATGAAAATGTTACATTAAAATTATTCAAATCAGGAAAATCAAAAAAAGAAATTGATATTGCTTTTAGTAAAATAAAAGATTCAATATATTCTGGAATTATTAAATTAGCTTTTACAAAACCAAATAATCGTATTTCTTTAAAATATGTAACAAAGACAGTTACTTCTAAAATATCTCAAGATAGTTTAGAGTTATATTATACTAAATTAGATGAATCACTCAAAAAATCTAAAAATGGAGTTTCATTAAAAGAAATCATAAACACAACCAAATTAAAAATAGGGGATGCCGTAAAAGATTTTACAGCTATTGATGTTAACGGAAAAGAAGTGCATCTATTCGATTTTAAAGGAAAAATAATACTATTAGATTTTTGGGCTTCTTGGTGCAAACCATGTCATCAACAAAATAAAGAAGAATTTGTAGATTTATATAAAAGATTTAAAGATAAAGGATTGGTAATGATTAGTTTTTCTGTTGATAAAAAAAATAAAGAAAAAGCATGGAAATTAGCTTCTAAAAAAGATAGTATTACGTGGGTAAGTGTTTCTAATTTAAAAGGTTCTGCTAGTAATCCGATAACGTACCAATATGGTGTTAAATCTTTTCCTCATAGTTTTTTGATAAATAAAGAAGGGGTTATTGTCAATTCTTTTTTAGATTATAATAAGGGGCAACATAAAATAGAAAAAGCGATTGTTAAATTATTAAATAAAAAATGAAATTAGACATATTAGCGTTCGGGGCACATCCTGATGATGTAGAATTAGGTTGTGGCGCAACTATTGCCAAAGAAATTTCTTTGGGTAAAAAAGTAGGGATTGTAGATTTAACTCGTGGCGAATTAGGCACACGTGGTTCTGCTGAAATTAGAGATAAAGAAGCCGAAAATGCTGCTGAAATTTTAGGAGTTTCTGTAAGAGAAAACCTAGGTTTTGCAGATGGATTTTTTGTAAACGATAAAAAACATCAACTAGAAATTATAAAAATGATTCGCAAATACCAACCCGATATTGTGTTGTGTAATGCGGTTGATGATCGGCATATTGATCATCCGAAGGGAAGTAAATTAGTTTCTGATGCGTGTTTTTTAAGCGGTTTATTAAAAATAAAAACCGAGTTAGGAGGGAAGCAACAAGAAAAATGGCGACCAAAACAAGTGTATCATTATGTACAATGGAAACATCTTGAACCCGATTTTGTGGTAGATGTAACAGGTTTTATGGAGGTAAAAATGAAAGCTGTTATGGCATATTCATCGCAATTTTATGACCCCAAAAGTAACGAGCCAGAAACACCCATTACTAGTAAAAACTTTACAGACAGTATTTTATATAGGGCCAAAGATTTGGGCAGAATGATTGGAGTAGAAAGTGCTGAAGGTTTTACGGTAGAAAGATTTGTTGCTGTAGAAAATTTAGGAAAATTAATATAAAATTTCTTTCGCTACTTTTGAAAAATGATTTATATTTGCAACCGCTTTTAAGAAGTGTTAATCACTTTTAAGCACACGGTGGTTGTAGCTCAGTTGGTTAGAGCATCGGTTTGTGGTACCGAGGGTCGTGGGTTCGAATCCCATCTTCCACCCAAAAATACAAAGTCTTCTTATTTTATGAGAAGGCTTTTTTTGTGGTAAAAATTTAGAAATATTTTTAGAGATTTTTTTTAGTACATGTTAAAAAATACTTTAACATATGTAACTTTATGAAAATCAAAATTTTAGTACTCAGACCTCACAGGTTTTATTTATCCGCCGAAGGAGGAAAACCTGTGAGGTCTCTAAAAGAAAGGAATTAAAAATGATTGTTAATTTTTGTTATGTACTAAAAGAAGTTTTATAAAGTACTCAACGCTTCAATCACCTCATTTCGTTTACGTACTGAAACTGGTATTGTTTTTTTATTTTTTAGTAATAAATATCCTCCGTCTGATTTTATGTATTCTTTGATATAGTTTTGATTGACCAAATGGCTCTGATGCACTCGTAAAAATTGAGATTCTTTCAATAAATCTGCAAAATACTTGAGTGTTTTTGAAACTAAAATTTTCTGTCCGTTTT
>CAMZMA010000099.1 GCA_947311815.1 uncultured Flavobacteriaceae bacterium | reverse complement strand
CTAAAGGTTCGACCTAAGAAAAATTAACACAATAATCTCGTTATCAGAATAATTATAGTTTTCATATTATTATAAATTCATTTTTTTAAACAAAATTTATACTTTTTCAAGCAAAAAACCAATAAATACGCAATCTGCATCGCTACAATTTTTTAAAGGAACTCGTTTTTCTAAAAAATTGTAGCTTACATCTCACGTATTTATTGAATTTTTACTTCGATTCTTATATCGAATTCAGGTTTTAAATTACATCAATAGTATCATCCTCTTTTTAAAAAGAAAGGAGACTTCACATTTTTATTTTCGTTATTTTGGTACAGTTGATAACTAAAATGTTCATGAATACTATAAGAACCAACCTCTCCTTGTTTGTTTACAGCAATGTAACCTACCTGAAAATGTTTATAATTAGGGTTGCTATTTACAATTCTTTCAATCGCCTCTTTACAAGCTTCTTGTGGCGATTTTCCTTGGCGCATTAACTCAACAATTAAAAAACTTCCTACTGTTTTTAACACTTCTTCTCCCATTCCTGTAGCTGTTGCGCCTCCAATAGAATTATCAATAAATAAACCTGAACCAATTATGGGCGAATCTCCTACTCTACCTGCCATTTTATACGCCAATCCACTGGTACTACAGGCGCCAGAAATATCGCCATTTTTATCAATTGCCAACATGCCAATGGTATCATGATTTTCAATATTGATAATCGGTTTGTATTTTGAAGTTTTTTTCCATTTCTCCCACGCTTTTTTAGTCGAATCGGTTAATAGTTGCTCGCTTTTAAATCCTTTTGATAGCGCAAATTGTTCTGCTCCTTTTCCTGCCATAAGCACATGTGGTGTGTCTTCCATCACTTTACGAGCTACCGAAATTGCGTGTGTAATATTTTGCAAATACACCACTGCGCCATAATTGCCATCTTTATTCATAATACTAGCATCTAAGGTTACATTTCCGTCTCTATCAGGGTTTCCTCCTTTACCTACCGATGTGTTTTTTACATCTGCTTCTTCTACCATACAACCTTGTTCTACAGCATCTAAAGAAGAACCTCCCGCTTCTAAAATTTCCCAGGCTTTCTTTGTCGCATTCGGATATCTCCAAGTAGTAATTGCTAAAGGCAAAATAGGTTTTGGTATTGCTTTTTTTGTTGATGCTGCTTCATCGGTTTTACAAGCGGATACTAAGGTTGTGCCAGAAGCTACTGCAATACTTAGTAAAGAAGCGTCTTTTAAAAAATTTCTGCGTTTCATATTAGTTATTATTAAAAAATGTTGATTGTAAAAACCCTAATCCGTAGCCAAAAAATTGCACAAGAGAAGTTATTATACTTAAAAAGGCGACTTGTAAACTTTTATTTTGAAGCATCGAGTCTATAAAAATAAGTGCAAAATAGCATCCGTATAAAATAAGCAATTGCCAATAATCAAAAACAGCTAAAATAATACTCATATCTAAGCCAATAATAAATATTGATGGAAACCAATAGGTTATTTTCGCTGTTGACGGATACCGTTTATTTAATTGTGGTCTTGCTTTACCAAAAGCCAAGGTTTGATTAAAAAATTGATCTATCGTACTTCGTCTTTTATGATAGACAAATGCCTTTTCTATTAATTGGGTTTCTAGTCCGTTTTGCCATAAACGAAACGTTAAATCGATGTCTTCGCCAATTTTTAAATCAGAAAAACCGCTGGTAAGCATAAAGGCTTTTTTTGAAATCCCCATATTAAAACTTCTGGGTTGAAATTTTCCTACGCTGTTTTTTTTACCTCTAATTCCGCCTGTAGTAAACAACGAAGTCATCGAATAATTAATAGCTTTTAGTAAGGGTGTAAAATTTTTATGTGCTGCATCTGGTCCGCCAAAAGCATCGGTAAAATGGCGTTGTAATGCTTTTTTTACTTCAGATAAATAATGTGTTGGTAAAATTACATCAGAATCTAATATGATAAAGTAATTTCCGTTTGCCTGTTGCATTCCAAAATTTCTACTTGCTCCTGCTCCACTGTTTTCTTTAAAAAAATAGTTGATTTTTAATTGTTGATGGTATTTTTTTACAATATCATCACTTTTGTCGGTAGAACCATCTTCTACAACAATTACTTCAAAAGAATCTTTAATATCTTGTTTTGTCATACTTTCTAACAATTCGCCTATTTCTTTAGGGCGATTGTACACTGGTATGATGATGGAAAAATAAAAATTCATTAATTTAATAATTCTTTTGCATGTGTAATTGCGCTATCAGAAATAGTTTTACCACTTAACATTTCTGCAATTTCTACAATACGTTCGTCTTCGGTTAAACGTTTTAAGTTTGTAGAGGTTTCTTTTTTATTATCTTCTTTAAACACCTTATATTGTTGCTGCCCTTTTGCTGCAATTTGAGGCAAATGCGTAATGGCAATTACTTGCATTTTCATACTCATTTGTTGCATGATTATTGCTATTTTATTAGCTATTTCGCCAGAGACACCTGTATCTATTTCGTCAAAAATAATGGTTGGTAATTGTGTGTTTTCTGATAAAATCTTTTTTACAACCAGCATTATTCTAGACAACTCACCACCAGATGCTACTTTTTTTAACTCGCCAAAACTACCACCTTTGTTGGCTGCAAATAAAAATTCAATGGTATCTTTTCCGTTTGATAAATAAGTATTTACCTGATTTATCTTTATTAAAAATTGAGCGTTTTTCATACCCAAATCAGCAAGTAAAAATTGTAGTTTTTCTTGTAAAACAGAGGTTATTTTAATTCTAGCAGCTGAAATCATACCAGCAACTTCGTCTAACTTTTTAGTTACTTTATCAATTTCTTCTTGCTTTTGTTCGATAATTGCAGAAGCATTTTCTACATGATCTACTTTTACTGATAATTGCTCTTGAATTTCTAACAATGCATCTATCGAATTAA
Organism: uncultured Flavobacteriaceae bacterium; assembly: GCA_947311815.1. Classification (GTDB taxonomy): domain Bacteria; phylum Bacteroidota; class Bacteroidia; order Flavobacteriales; family Flavobacteriaceae; genus Polaribacter. The sequence goes on along the minus strand of CAMZMA010000099.1, from coordinate 7,238 downwards.
CATAGTGTTTCTTTTGCAAATTGTAAATAAGTTGCAATCTGTCATTCACTTTTTCTAGTTCAAAAGGATCTGAAAATACATTTTCTGAGGCTATTGTTAACGTATCTACAATATCATCTAATTCGATTTTTATACTGGTAATTCGTGCTGATAAGTCAGCATATTCTTTAGAAAATGGAGCTATTTTTTGCAAATTTTGCTCTAAAGTGTATAGCAAATTTTGAATCCCAATTTCTTCATGAGAAGCAATTTCTAACCCTGCTGATAGTTGTTGCTTTATTTCTTCTACATTGCTTAATTTTTCTAGAGACTCTTCTAAAATTTCTTGTTCATCTTTTTGTAAATCAGCTTCTAACAATTCATTGTACAAGTGTAAATTATAATCGTATTGTTGGTTTGCTTCTCGCTGATTTTCTTCTAATGTTTCAAGTTCTTTGGTAAGAATTTTATATTGTTTTAAGCCTCTTTGGTACGATGCTATTTTTTGCTGATTTTTAGCCAAGGTATCTAACACCGAAAACTGAAACTGAGCATCAGATAATTGTGCTGTTTGATGTTGAGAATGAATATCTATCAATTTAGATTTTAATTCATTTAAAACCGATAATCTAACAGGTGTATCATTTACAAAAGCTCTCGATTTTCCTGAAGGCAATATTTCTCTTCTAATAATGGTATTTTCATCAAAATCGACATCAATTTCATCAAAAAATGTTTGTAAATTGTAATTTTTAATAGCAAATTCTACTTCTACAACACATTTTTTAGAGGTATCTTTTAAGGTTGATATATCGGCACGTTTGCCTAATACCAATCCTAAAGCGCCTAATAAAATGGATTTTCCTGCACCTGTTTCTCCTGTAATTATTGATAATCCTGAAGAAAAATCAATCGCTAAATGATTGATTAATGCGTAATTTTGTATGGATAAAGATGTTAGCAAGTGTTTCTAATTTTATGGACTAAAATTAGTTAATTTTTTTCCACTTACTATTATTATTTGGAGAAATTTTTCTGAGTGTTTGTAATAATCGTTGTTGATTTCTAGTTTTAGTTCCACCAGAAAAGATACGAACAACTTCATCTGACTTTGCATCAAAAAATATACGTAATAAATAATTACCAATGGTTTTATTATGCAAATTATTTAATGAAATTAACGCTTTTTCAATACTTGTTTTTCCTTTCTTTTTGTCGCTAGAAAAATAATCTAATCCTAAGCGATGGTAGTTGTACAATGCGTTTCTAAATCCTTTTAATCTAGAAGATAACAAATTATCTATCAATAAAAATCGGTTTTTTTTACCTACTTGATTAGACCAAGAAGCAATACCACTTTGTTGTGCATTTAGCATTACTTTTTCGGCTTCTTTTAGTTCTTTTTCTCCACTGTATTTTTTAAACGTATCGGCATCTAATCCTAAAATAATATGCACATAAAACACCAAGGTAGAAACCAAATTAGAATCGAAAGAAGTGGTATTGTAAATTAACGGATCAAATTCTGAGTATTTAAAATCAAATTCGTCATCTTTTAAATTTAAAACAGGGGTTGAATAGGTAGAACCAAAAACAGGACGTGTAGATTGTACCTGTATACTTGCCTTAAAACGATTGTTGTTTTGAGAATTTATAATAATGGTAATAGCACAGTCTATTTTTTCTTCATTTTTAACCGTTCTGTTTGTCCATTTTGTTTGATTAATGTATTCTTTTATCGAATTTTCTAACGTTTTAAAAATCTGTTTATTAGAGCCCGATATTTTATCAGCATTTACGGTAACCAAACAATTTAACTCTTGTGATTTTACCACAAAAGTCATCATAAAAAACACTAAAAAAACTAGATTACGCATTAATTTTAGTTACAATATAGTTCATAATATCTTTGGCTACAGCTGTTTTAGATTTCAAACCGAAGCTGCTTTCGGTTAAATTTTTATCAATAATTGTTATTTTATTTGTATCGGTTGCAAAACCTGCACCTTTGTCTTGCAAAGAGTTTAGTACAATCATATCTAAATTTTTACGAGCTAGTTTTCCTTTCGCATTTGCTAACTCATTATTGGTTTCTAACGCAAAACCTACTAAAAATTGCTGCTTTTTAATAGCTCCTAATGATGCCAAAATATCTTTAGTTGGCGTTAATACTATCTCTAACGTTGCATCTTTCTTTTTTATTTTCTGATGCGCCACATTTTTTGGTTTATAATCTGCTACTGCTGCCGATAATATAGCAATATCTACCATATTAAAATATTGATGCGCCGCATTGTACATGTTTTCGGCAGATTTTACATCTATTCTTTTTACAAAAGAATGTTGAATTTGCTGATGCGAAGGTCCTGAAATTAAAATAACTTCTGCTCCTAAATTTGCAGCTGTTTTTGCAATTGCAAATCCCATTTTACCAGATGAATGATTTCCGATAAAACGTACTGGATCAATAGCTTCATAAGTGGGTCCCGCAGTAATTAACACTTTTTTTCCTCGAAGAGGAAGTGTAGAAAGAATGTCTTTTTCTATAAATGCAACAATGTCTTGCGGTTCTGCCATTCGTCCTTCGCCAACCAAACCGCTTGCCAATTCGCCAGAAGTAGCAGGAATTAAAATATTTTGAAAACTTTGAAGTTTCTCTATGCTTGTTTTGGTTGATGGATGTTTGTACATATCTAAATCCATAGCAGGTGCAAAATACACAGGGCATTTTGCCGATAAATACGTAGCCAATAATAAATTATCGCACACACCATTTGCCATTTTAGACAAGGTATTTGCCGTGGTAGGTGCAATAAGCATATAATCTGCCCAAAGACCTAGTTCTACATGGTTATTCCACAACTCATTTTCTTCTTCTTTATCGTAAAAAGCTGAAGAAACAGGGTTTTTAGAAAGTGTAGATAGTGTAAGTGGTGTTATAAAATCTTTTGATGCAGGAGTCATTATTACTTTAACTTCTGCACCCGATTTTATAAATAAACGGACTAAGTTTGCCGTTTTGTACGCGGCAATTCCAGCAGTAATGCCTAATAGAATTTTTTTACCGCTTAGTACAGACATAATTATTCTGCGTCTGGTTTTCTGTGATAAATTCTATCGTTTAACCATTCTTCTACAGCAATTGCTGTAGGTTTTGGTAATTTTTCGTAAAATTTAGAAACTTCAATCTGTTCTTTATTTTCAAAAACTTCTTCTAAACTATCGTTATATGTAGCAAACTCCTCTAATTTATCTACTAATTCTTTTCTTAAATCACTATTGATTTGAGTTGCTCTTTTAGCAATAATATTTATTGCTTCATAGATATTTTGTGTTGGAGCTTCTAAAGCATCTTTGTCATAAGTAATGGTACTTACAGCTGCATTTGTTTCTTTATAATCCATAATTAACTCTTTTGTAATTGTTTTTGTTCCTTTTCTAAATCAGCTAACATTTTATTAGACTCGGTCATGTATTTAGATTTCGGGAAATTTCTTTTTAATTTTTCGTAGGCATTTTTTGCATCACCAATACGTTTTAATCTTTTTCTTTGTGTACTTTTAAATACAAAATCGTGCGCCGCTTTAAAACGATAATACAAGGCTTCTTCTTTAAATTCTGACCCTAAATAATCGCCTAACAAATTATCAAAAGCAACAATAGCTGCTTTGTAATTTCTTAAATCATAATCGGCAGTTCTGTAGTACGTTTTTGCAATTTCAAAATATTTTTTTTGCATTTTATAACGCAATTCTGTATAGTGTTTATTTGCTTCATCCTTTCTTTTAGAGTCTGGATAATCATTAATAAAACTTTGAAATGCTTCTAAGGCTTTTTTAGTATCAGTAGGATCTAAACTAGATCTTGGAGACGCTAATTTATAGCTGTAAGCTGATAAAAATGCGGCTTCTTCTTTTTTAGAACTACGAGGATAAATTTTAGTAAATCTATCAAAATGATACGCAGCAATACCATAACTACCTGTGTTAAAATTAGATTGCGCTACCATAAATTGAATTCTTTCCATTTGAGGTTTTCCTCTGTAAACGGGCGTAATCATTTCAAACAACCGAAGTGCTTTACTGTACTTTTTGGTTTCGTACATTTTTACAGCCATTTTGTATTTTTCTGTAGCCGTACCTTTGTTTAATACTTTTTGGTATTCACCACAAGATGACAACACCGTTATCATGATAAATAAATACGCTAAATTTTTCATTTTTTGCATCTGGCAAAATTAGTGATTAAATATGGATTATTAAAACGTTTTTTACACCTTAAAATTGTGTAGTGCAATAACGCATTTTTTTGACTGTTTTAAACCAACAACACTACTAAAAATTTGTTAATATTCTACTAACGAAAACAACTAATACCTATCGATAAAATTTGCTATTTTTTGCTGTAATTCTGCTGAAGCACTTACCAAAGGTAAACGAACCGTATCTAATGTAATTCGTAACTTTTTTAATACCGCTTTTATTCCTGCAGGATTATTCTCTTCAAAAATATAACTGACTACATCCATTAATTTATAATGCAATTTGTACGCTTCTTCATTCTTCCCTTGCAATCCTAATTGTATCATTGTAGAAAAATCTTTAGGAAAACCTTGACCAATTACTGATATAACTCCAGATCCTCCTGCTAAAACAACACCTAAAGCCAAATCGTCATCGCCAGAAATTACCAAGAAATCTTTAGGCTTGTTTTTTAATAACTCATAATATTGCTGCTGATTATTTCCTGCTTCTTTTACAGCAATTATATTTTCAAAATCATTTGCTAATCGTAAAGTAGTTGCTGGTAACATGTTTTTTGCAGTTCTACCAGGTACATTGTACAAAATAATTGGTTTCGGACTCGCGTTAGAAATTGCTTTAAAATGCTGATAAAAACCTTCTTGCGTTGGCTTGCTATAATAAGGAGAAACTGATAAAATAGCGTCAATACCAGACAAATCTAATGTTTGTAACTCTTCTACAACCTGTTGTGTATTATTACCCCCAACACCTAAAACCAAAGGCAATCTACCTTTATTAGTTTTAATAATTATCTTAATAATTTCTGTTTTTTCTTCTTTAGTAATTGTTGCGCTTTCTGCGGTTGTACCATTAATTACTAGATAATTTATTCCGTTATCTATTTGATAATTTACCAATTTAACAAGACTTGTATAATCTACCGTTTTATCTGAATGAAAGGGTGTAACCAAAGCGACTCCTGTGCCAATAAATTTTTGCATTTTTAAATAAAATTTACTGCAAAGTTATCGTTTTATTAGCGAGTTCTAAAGATAAAAATCACGGTTTACTCAATTTTAACAGATTGTTATTTTTTGTTAAAAATTTAAGGAAGTTTATGTAAAATGGTCAGGTATTTTTTTATTTCTTGATGATATTCATTAATATTAGTAGCAGTTGATGCTATTTCTAAATCGAACAATTTTTTATTTACTCTAGAAAACCCCACTTTATAATCGGCTTTAGAAAACAGAGTTGCAAATTCTAAATAAATATTTTTTTTATCAAAATACGTTACCAACAAATCAAAAGGATGGTTTAAAAAATTTTTAAATTCAATATCTAAAACCGCTCCATTTTTACTAAACACATCTTCAGAAAAATGTTTTACAGAGAAGATGTTTTCTTTTTTAAAAGGACGATAAATATAAATTCTACTATTCCGAAACCCTAAAACCTCTTCTAACAAACATACAAGATCATGGTTAGACGCAATATCTTCATCGGCTAAAATTGCAATGTTTTTTATTACTTTATTAGAAGAAATACAATTATCTGCATGCTCTAAAAGAGCATCAAATACTTTTTTTATAGATTTTTTTTTACTACTATTAAAAATTGCCAATGGTGCTTTTATTTTTTTGCTAATTTATGGAAAAAGTTATTTGTCATTCATAATTTTTTATTGTTTTTACAAAAAAAATATTTTTACAAAATTACTTATTTAGTTTACCTATATTTGAATTCTAATTTAGAAAAATGCAATTTAAACATCCTGAAATTTTATATTTTTTAGCACTCCTAATTATTCCCATAATTGTGCATTTATTTCAGTTACAAAAATTTGTGAAAACACCTTTTACAAACGTAGCTTTTTTAAAAAAAATTAGCTTAGAAACTCGTAAGAGTTCTCGGTTAAAAAAATGGTTGATTTTAGCAACAAGAATCTTACTTTTTTCTGCAATTATTTTTGCTTTTTCTCAACCATTTTTTAGTAAAAATTCGTTACAAAAAAAACAACATATCTCTATTTATTTAGACAATTCTTTAAGTATGAATTCTAAAGGAATTAAAGGTAATTTATTTGAAGTTGCTAAACAAGAAGTTATCGAAAATATATCGAATAACCAACAATATTCTTTACTCACAAATGACGCTATTTTTAAAAATATTTCAGCAAATGAACTAAAAAAAGCATTACTAAAACTTACAATAAGCTCTAAAAAAAAATCGATTAAAGATATTTTATTAAAATTAAAAACTAAAAAAAACACTAAAAGAAACACTTCAAGTAAAATCATTTTAATATCTGATTTCCAAAATACTGAAATAAGTAATTTTACAGATGTAAACGACCTAATTCTTCTTATAAATCCTAAAATCTCTCATAAAAACAATATTTTTATTGACACCTTATTTGTTTCAAATAAAAACGAAGACAAGGTTACTCTAAAATTAAAAATTAAAAACAACGGCGATAAAAAAGAGCGCATACCCATCGCTATTTTTAACAATGAAAAACTACTGAGCAAGCAAACAATTTCTTTAGAAGAAAACGAACTAAAAACAGTTTCTTTTTCATTTCAAAACAAGGCAGAATTTGTTGGAAAAATTCAACTAAATTTTCAAGATATTTTCCCTTTTGACAACGCGTGTTATTTCACCATAAAATCAAACACCAAAAACCCTATTTTATCTATTGGAAAACCTTCTGAATATTTATCAAAAATCTTTACAAAAAAAGATTTTTTTTACACAGCTATTTCATTAAAAAAACTAAATTATAACGCAATAGAAAAACAGCAATTAATCATCTTAAATGAGTTAGAAAAAATACCTAATTCATTACAAAAAAGCTTACAATCGTTTTCTAAAAAAGGAGGCCATTTGATTATTATTCCTCATCAAAAAATTGACATTTCTTCATATCAACTTTTATTTAACAATTTACAATTAGGAAAAATTCATCCGAAAGTAAACGATTCTTTAAAAATTACAAACATACATTACAATCAT
>CAMZMA010000098.1 GCA_947311815.1 uncultured Flavobacteriaceae bacterium | reverse complement strand
TACGAAATTCCTCAAAAATTTCCTCATCCATTTCATTGACTAATTTATTCCGTTTTCATATTTATTTTGCCTTTTTTACTATTGTCTTGTTTTGAACCAAAGCCAAGAAGACCAATAGTAAAAACAAAAAGTAATTTTTTACAAGCATCTGTAAAACGGAATAAATTAGTCAATGAAATGGATGAGGAAATTTTTGAGGAATTTCGTAAAAAAGACACAGCACATTACTATATAAATTCACATAAAGGCTTTTGGTTTTATCTAAAATCTAAAATAGATACCATAGCAATGTATCCAAAAAAAGGAGATGAAGTGATTATTAATTATGAGATACGAGACATTAATAATGGAATTATTTTTGCTAAGAATCAGCTAGGTTCTCCAAATCAAAAAAGTAAGGCAGATAAAATTTATAAAGTAGATGGCGAAGAATTTATAACAGGAATACAAGAAGGTATTAAGATGATGCAGTTAGGCGAAACGGCTGTGTTTTTTTTACCATCTAATAAAGCATTCGGAGCAACAGGATATGAGGATGTTATTGCTCCCAATCAACCATTAATTATTGAAGTATTTTTAAAAGAAATTAAAACAAAAATAAAAAAAGATGAACAAAACAATTAAATTTTTAAGCTTATTAATCGTATTATTTACAATTTCGTGTAATAAAACTAACGACAATGCAGTGTCGGAATATGGAGATGGAATGTATGCCGTTATTGCAACAAAATATGGTGATATTATTTTGCAATTAGAAATGGAAAAAACACCGATAACAGTTGCAAATTTCGTTTCTTTAGCAGAAGGAACAAACGAATATGTAAACGATAAATACAAAGGAAAACCTTTTTACGATGGTTTAAAATTCCATAGAGTATTAAAAGATTTCATGATACAAGGAGGCGACCCTTTAGGTACAGGAACTGGAAATCCTGGTTATAAATTTATGGATGAATTTGATGATTCCTTAAAACACGATAAAGCAGGAATTTTATCTATGGCAAATTCAGGTCCTTCTACAAACGGAAGTCAGTTTTTTATTACCCATAAAGCAACACCTTGGTTAAATGGAAAACATACTATTTTCGGACATGTTTTAAAAGGACAAGAAATTGTAGATGTTATCAAAAAAGACGATTTAATAGAAAAAATAACTATTATCCGAAAAGGAGCAAAAGCAAAAAACTTTAATGCTAAAAAAATATTTTCAGATGGCTTTGCTAAAATGGAAGAGCAAGCAAAAAAAGCAAAAGAAGAAAAATTAGCTTTAATGAAAGATATATTTGATAAAGAAACAAAAGCAACAGTATATCAATCAGGATTAAAAATGTTTTTTGAAAACGAGGGAAATCCAAATGGAAAACAACCAAAAAAAGGGAATACAGTAGAGATACATTATACAGGTTATTTACGTGATGGAACGATGTTTGATTCCTCTGTAAAAAGAAATAGAACTTTTAAAACAGAAATTGGAGTAGGAAAAGTGATACAAGGTTGGGATGAAGGTGTTTTGAAATTAAAAGAAGGACAAAAAGCGATATTGTATATACCATCGCATTTGGCTTACGGAAGTCGTGGTGCTGGTAGAGCAATTCCACCAAATGCAGATATAATTTTTGAGGTAGAATTAATTAAAGTAGGAAAATAATTTAATTTTTGGGGTTTTGCAAAGCAAAACCCCAAAATTAGGTATGGTTATTGTTTATATTTTTTTGAATAATAATAAAACAAAATGAAATCAATTAAAATAATAGTATTTGCATTATTAGTAAATTTTAGTTTATCTATACAAGCTCAGAAATTAGAAAATGGCATTTTCGCAAAAATTGAAACAAGCAAAGGTGAGATTTTAATACAATTAGAATATCAAAAAACACCAATGACTGTAGCAAATTTTATTTCTTTAGCAGAAGGAACAAATAAATATGTTGTAGATAAATATAAAGGAAAACGATTTTACGATGGCTTAAAATTCCATAGAGTTATAAAAAACTTTATGATTCAAGGAGGTGATCCTTTAGGGACAGGAGCAGGAGATCCAGGTTATAAATTTAAAGACGAATTTGTTAGCTCTTTAAAACACGATAAAGCAGGAATTTTATCTATGGCAAATTCAGGACCTTCTACAAACGGAAGTCAGTTTTTTATAACTCATAAAGAAACTCCTTGGTTAGACGGAAGGCATACTATTTTCGGACAGGTTTTAAAAGGGCAAGATGTTGTTGATAGTATTGAAAAAAATGATATAATACAATCTATTACAATTATTAGGAAAGGAAAAGAAGCTAAGAGATTTAAGGCTTCTGAATTGTTTTCTAACTTAATGGATGCACAAAAGAAAGCTCTTGAAAATAAATTAAAGGCACAAAAAATAGCCATTCAAAATATTTTGGATAAAGAGTCTAAAGCAGAAGTGTTAGATTCAGGTTTAAAAATTTATACAATTGAAGCAGGGTTAGGAAAAATTCCAAACACTGGTGATAGAGTAAAAATCCATTATACGGGATATCTTAGAAACGGTAGAAAATTTGATTCGTCAAGAGACCGTAGTGCAGCTTTTGAAACACCAATTGGTGTAGGAAGAGTTATTAAAGGTTGGGATGAAGGTATACAACAATTACGTGTTGGTACAAAAGCTATTTTGTATATTCCTGCAAATTTAGCTTATGGTAGGCGAGGAGCAGGAAATGTAATTCCACCAAATGCCGATATCATTTTTGAGGTGGAATTACTTGAGGTTATGAAGTAATTAATCTTTTATTAAGACAATTTTTTCATTTATTTTTTTTACTCTTTTCGAATAAAAATTTCTAAACTCTTCATACATATTTGTAGGTATTATAGGTATGTGTACTTTTGTAGTTACTTTTACTGAAATTTTATTGTCGTTAGATGTGATGGAATATTTAAAATTTGCTATTTTATTTTTTGTTTCAAAAGAACTACTTTCAGGAATAGACTCTATTTTATATCCATTAGGAATTGTAATTATAATTGTATAATTATCCAGCCAAGGCGAAGCAAAATCTATAGGAAGTTTTCTTTTGTCTGCTTTGAAAATATTTTCACTTTCGTTTAGGAAAAATAGAGGAGAAAAATACATTTTATTATTTATGACCTCTCCTTGATTTTCAGCTGAAAATTTAAAGGAAATTAAAAAGGGTTTATCAAGATTATTTTCATTTCTAACGATAGCTTTTTCTATTTCAATTGGTGAATAATAATTTTCTAAGCGGCTGATTAATTCTGAATTATTCAAGTTTGAATAGCTGTTTCTGTAATTTATTGCATTTAGATTTTTATAAGAAATTCTTGCATTACCTTTGATATTTCCTAATTCGTCAAGAATAACACTTGTTGTATTTTTTTCAAAACTATATACTTTAGGAAATAAGTCTATAAATGTAGAAGAGCCACTTTTTCGAATTATTCGTCCTTGCCAATTTAAAACCCTTTTAGGTAGATTGTTTATTGAACTGTATTTTTCGGTTGCATCTAAAAGTATTAATTTTTCAGGTAATTCAATACCAGCGATAACGTAATTAAATCCATCTCTAGTAGCAAAAAAAGGTACACCATGTGAACGTGTACTAACAAGAATTGGATTTGCATCAAAACCAGCTTCTCTCAGCATAGAAACTAGCATTAGATTGATTTCGGCAACATTTCCGCTACCATTTTTGTATGCTTTTTTTACACCATTATGTGTATAATAGTCCATATAACCATTCCATTTTACTTTTTCTTTTACAAAATTAAAAATGGTTTTAATTCTTTCGTCTTGTTTTAAAACATTGGTTAATTTTTCGTCTAATTCTTTTTTATAATAGGATTTTTTGTTTAATTCATCTCCAAATTCACTAAGATTATAAATTGTTTTTGTAACATCATTCCAATTTGTTGTGAAAAATTTCGGAATGCTGTTTGGAAATTTCACCATATTTAATTCAAATGATATTTTTCCTATATAATTGTTTATGTTATTTATATAAGGTTCATTTGAAATAGGAGGAATGTTTGTTTCTTTGATTGCGTATATTTTTTGATATAATTCAACTTTTTTAGTATATCTTGTAGTTTTAATAGAATTTGAAGTTTCTTTTGTTCTAAACGAAAAATTTAGTGTTCTACTTTCTTCTTTTTCACTTACAGTGATGGGATAATATTTACTTACATTGACATTAAATAGGTAATATTCTGGTATTTTAATAGTAGATTCTATGTAAAGTATTGGGATAGTATATTGAAAGATAACATCATTAATAGTTGTGTGATATGGTGAAATAATTTTATATTCCCATTCTACAATACAATTATCTTTAAGATTAGGCATAGTGAACTTCTTGCTAGACCAAAATTTATTATTTTTAGATATAAATATTTCTTTATTTTTAAGTTTTGTTTTTTCAATTTTATTGTTAACTAAATTATATGTGTTTGCTTTTATCATTACTGTTTCACTGGATTTTGAAGTATTGTAAAAATTTATTTTTTTTGAAGCAAATTCATATCCTTCTTTATTGTAAATTTTTATGCGTTCATGAATTTTTGTAATAAGGAGCCATCCTCTTTCTCCATCATACTCATAATGTGTTTTTTGATGTTTAAATAATACAGCAGCATTTGCATCTTTAAAATTGGTGCATTCAGTGGATTTCAGCTCTGCAACACTTACTTTTCCAAATTTTTTAATTTGTGTATATCCTTGTGTGGATATTATAAATACTAATAATAAGATTGTTTTTTTCATTTTTTTGATAGAATTATTTTTTGTTTATCGGATTTAATAACTTCTTTTATAAAATTTCTAAAAGAATTGTATGCTGTTTTAGGAAACGTGCCTTCATTTATTAAGATGGATCTTTTATACATTAGCTGTGTTTCATTGATTTGTGATAGAGATGCTTTATAATATCCAAATTTATTTTTAATACGTATATCTTTAGGTAGCGTGGTAATCTTGAATTCATTTGGAATGTGGATGGTAATTTCATCCTCATCAAAATAACCAAACGATATAACTAATGGATATTTTCTATTTTTAATTCGTTTTGGCAAATCAGAATAGATATTATACAAATTGATGTTAAGTACCATATCATTTCCTATTATTTCTGCAAAATTAGGAGTTGAAAGAGTAATCGATTCTTTAAAAACGATATTTTTTTTGTCATTTTTTAGTGTAATACTATCAATTTTGCAATCAATTAGGTTTGAAAATTTATTTTTATAATAGTCAATTTGCTTTTCTTTAGTTTCGTAGTTTATTAAATAATGTTGGTTATATTGTTTTCCGTAGCTTGATATAGTAATATTTGAAACTAAGTTTCCGTTGTTATCTATAAAGCTAGAGCCTTGTGTTTTTTGGTAGTTATGTTTGGCTGAGTATTTTGTTGTATGTACAATTTTTCCTGAATTTTCTTTGAGTATCATAACATCTCGATCATCCGTAGAACCAGTTTGACCAAATGGTAATTTTTGACTAGTGCATTCTAACCAAATGGTATCTTTTTTCGTCGGAAGCATTAGTATAACGTGATTTCCTTGTACAGAAACTAATTTTTTATCGATATTTCTTTTATTACCCGAATATACAACGGTGTATTCTGCATCTATATTTGCTTCGTTTAATAGTGATTTAGTATAGTAAGAAAGAGCTTTACAATCGCCGTAACCTAATCTATCTACATCTTTCACTTTCATAGGTTTCCAACCACCAATACCAATTTGTACGCTTATGTATCTTGTTCGATTTTGCATATATTCGTAAACTAATCTTGCTCTTTCTGTAGGGTTTTTAATTCCTTTTATAAGTTCTTTTATTTCGTGTTTTGTTTTTTCAGGAATTTCATTTCTATTTTTTAGTAATTTTTCATTCATCCATTTGCCAAATTCATTCCAATTTGAAGCATCTCCTATTTGACCTGCTAAGGAGAATTTATTTAGAGCAAAGGAAACGTTAGGCGATATTTTAGAAAAAATAGGTGAATATGGTTCGTATATAAGAGCTTTTAGATTCTTTGTTTGGTATTTTATACTATTAGTAGTTTTTTCGATAGTTATTTTATGTTTGTCAAAATTATATTCTTTGTAGTTTAAAATTAAATCGTCTGGATAGCTAATTTTAAAATTATTTTCTTGAACACTGGTGTAATAATAGCTATAAGCATACCATTTTGGTATAAAAGCAGTGTTTGAGCTTTTTACAGCATAACTAATTTCAATAGTATATGGATATTCGTTAGGGGTATATTTGTAATATTTATAGCGATCATCTGTAAAAAGTGTGTAATTATCACTTGCAGAAGCGAAATCGTCAATTTCTTTCGATTTTACTTTTTTTATAATTTTTCCGAATTTGTTATAAATAGTGATTTTTATATTGTTTATACTTTTGTGTTTGTCGTATTGTTCTGAAAAAAAGGGTTTATTTCCGTTAGCATTTAATACAGTTATTAATTTACTGTAGGTAATGGTCATATTTTTTTTAGAATAAATACGAACTTCGGTATTACTATTTCTTATAACAGTGTTTGCATTTTGTTTTAAACTATCCGGAATTGTAAGAATACTTTTTTTAAAGTCTATTTTTTGTGAAAATCCAAATATTGTTTGGAGTAAAATAAATGGTATTATGTGTTTTAATTTCATACGTAAGTTTAAAACGAAAAATCAAATATAAAAAATAATTTTTGATATAGTAAAAAACGCTTTCATAAAAATGAAAGCGTTTTTATTTTTTTAAATGTATTTGAATTAAATAAATAGCATGTGCGTGCCTTCTTCCTCAACGCGATTATAAAAATCGCCAATGGTTAATATGCCATCTAATTCGTCAATTAAGTCTTTTTTTTCTAAATGAAACATTTCTACAGCTAATTTGCAAGCCCAAAGGTTTACACCAGAATCGGATAAAATTTCTAGAAATTCACCAACAGGAGGCATGTCTAATTTTTCCATTTCGTTTTTCATCATTTTGGTGGCAACCGCTTCCATTCCTGGTAAACCGCCAAGCATTGTTGGTATGTGCATTGCAGGGTTTCCTACGGTTGCAACGTGTAAATGTTCTAGTTTTTTCTTTTGAATTGCTTCTAATCCAAAAAAAGTGAAAAATATTTCTGCATCGATGCCTTCCATTCTTGCTCCGTTTGCCATTATAAAGGCAGCATATACGTTGTCTAAGGTTGCTTTTGATAATATAAAAAGCATTTTTTTAACTTTTGTAGCCATAATTTATTTTTTTAAGGATTATTAAATACAACTTTTAGGTTTAGGGATACCTGCAATTAACGTGGATATTTTTAACGGACCGCCAGGAAACAAGTTGTAGAACTCTTTAATATTTAGGATACCACTTTTTTTAATTCCTCTTATTGAAAGAGCTTCTTCGTTTTTATATTTGTCTTGTAAATACGAAAGTACTTCCCAATGTTTATCGGTTAATTCTACTTCTTTTTCTTTAGCCAATTCTATTGCGATATCTTTATCCCATTGGTTAAAGTCTGTTAAATACCCTTCGTCATTAACGTTTACTGTTTTGTTTGCTATTGTTTTTTCCATGATTATTATTTTAAAATTCTTAATTCTTAATTTTTCATTTTTCACTTTTCAATTTTTTTACCTTTTTCAGACATAGTTGCCGATACAAACGGAATATGTATTCCTTTTATAAGCATATTCCAATAAATCCAACGGAAAGCCATTTTTCCCATATGGTTCATTCTACTTTCTTTTAATAGATTTAGAGGACCAATTCCAGGAAAC
>CAMZMA010000097.1 GCA_947311815.1 uncultured Flavobacteriaceae bacterium | reverse complement strand
GAGCAACTGTTATCGGTCATAATTTCGAGTCGATGTTAAAAGCAACCCGAATGACATCGCCAGATATTAGAGCAGGAATTTCTTTATTAATTGCAGCATTGTCTGCCAAAGGAACAAGCATCATCAATAATATAGAACAAATTGACAGAGGTTACGAAGATATTGAAGGACGTTTACGTGCTTTGGGTGCTAAAATTGAGCGAATAGCATAAAATAAATGAATAATTTTTATTCAACTAAAATAAAAAATAGTGTCAATTTGACACTATTTTTTTATTGGCAACATTATTGCCAATAAATTGTTTACAATTTAATAGTAGAAATACCATGAGTACAAAAGAAGACATACAAGAAGAAAAAATAAATAATACGGAAGAGACTACACAAGTAGAAGAAAACCAAGAAAGTAAAGAAAGTAAAGAAGAAGTTGTTGTAGAAGAACCAACATCAGAAGAAGTGTTACAACAAGAAAAAGATAAGTTTTTACGTTTGTTTGCAGAGTTCGAAAACTACAAAAAACGTACTTCTAAAGAACGTATCGAATTATTTAAAACAGCAGGACAAGAAGTAATGACATCTTTACTGCCAATTTTAGACGATTTTGAACGTGCTTTGACACATATAGAAAATGATAAAGAAGCAGAAGAACTACGTAAAGGAGTGTTGTTAATTTATCAAAAATTAGTAACTACTTTAGAGCAAAAAGGCTTAAAAACGATTGAAACCAAACAAGGCGATGTGTTTGATGCAGAAATACATCAAGCCATTACACAGATACCTGCGCCTTCTAAAAAATTAAAAGGAAAAGTAATCGATTGTGTAGAAAAAGGCTATAAGTTAGGCGATAAAATTATTCGCTTTCCAAAAGTAGTGATTGGACAATAGTTAAAATTACAAATTACAAATTACAAATTATAAATTTCGAATTGTAGATTTTTAATCTTTCAATTTTAAATTTTTCAATGGAAGGATACATGGCAAAACAAGATTTTTACGAAATATTAGGCATTTCTAAATCAGCAACAAAAGCAGAAATTAAGAAAGGTTACCGAAAAATGGCAATCAAATATCATCCAGATAAAAATCCAGATGATAAAACTGCCGAAGCAAAATTTAAACTAGCAGCCGAAGCATACGAAGTATTGAGTGATGATAACAAAAAAGCACGTTATGATCAATACGGTCATGCAGCTTTTGAAGGACCACAAGGAGGTGGAGGTTTCGGTGGCGGTGGTATGAATATGGAAGACATATTCAGTCAGTTTGGAGACATTTTTGGAAGCGGTTTTGGTGGTGGCTTCGGCGGTGGTTTTAGCGGTGGCGGTCAACGTCAAGTTCGTGTAAAAGGAAGTAATATGCGAATTCGTGTAAAACTAACTTTAGAAGAAATAGCCAACGGAGTAGAGAAAAAGGTAAAAGTAAAAAGAAAAGTACAAGCAGACGGAGTTAGATATAAAACCTGTACAACCTGTAACGGTTCTGGGCAACAAATGCGTGTAACCAATACTATTTTAGGTAGAATGCAAACAGCAACTACGTGTAGTACATGCCACGGTGCAGGACAAATAATAGCATCTAAACCCAATGGTTCTGACGCACAAGGGATGATTTCGGTAGAAGAAACAGTTGCTATAAATATCCCCGAAGGCGTATCAGAAGGCGTACAATTAAAAGTTGGAGGAAAAGGAAACGAAGCTCCAGGTAAAAACTCAGTATCAGGAGATTTATTGGTGTTGATAGAAGAAGTACCACACGAAACTTTAAAAAGAGAAGGTAGTAATATTCATTACGATTTATACATCAATTTTTCTGAAGCTACACTTGGTGTAAGTAAAGAAATAGAAACCGTAACAGGCAAAGTAAAAATTAAAATTGATGCAGGTACGCAATCTGGTAAAATTTTACGTTTAAAAGGAAAAGGATTGCCAAGTATTGAGCATTACGGAAAAGGAGATTTTTTAATCCATATCAATGTTTGGACTCCACAGCATTTATCAAAAGAACAAAAGAAATTTTTTGAAAAAATGATGAATGATGAGAATTTTAAACCGAGTCCTAATAAATCAGATAAATCCTTTTTTGAGAAAGTAAAAGATATGTTTTCGTAATTTTAAAAATTTTTAACAGAGCAAACACATACTTTTATTTTGCTGATTTTTTACCACGAATCGTATTTGTCGGCAAATAAGTTCACAAATTTTAGTTTATAGTAGCGATTTTATAATTCAAAAAATTAAAAAAGCAAAGAATTTTTTAGAGATTCGAGTTCATTTAGCAATAATTCTTTGCAGCTTTAAAAAAAGATTCGTGAATTTATGGCTTTCGTAAAAAGTATGAGTTTTTCCCGTGAATTTTTTAAGAAAATTCTTTTTTATATTAAAATATGTATTACATTTGCAGTGTTGTTGATTTATCAGCAACACTTTTTCTTTTTCATAGCAATTTTCCCACTCAATTTATTGAGTGGGTTTTTTTATGGATAGAAAAATTGTAAATTTGTAATCATAAAAAATAAGCAGACCAATCTTATCGTTCTGAACTAGATTCGGAAAGGAAAGTCTGGACACCAAAGAGTAGTATAGCGGATAACACCCGTCCAACGTGAGTTGAGGACCAGTGCAACAGAAAGAATGTACAGTTAGGCTGTAGTGAAACCAGGTAAACTCTATACGGTGCAATGTCAAGTAAACTAGAGTTTGAGAGCTACTCGCTCGATTCTAAAGGGTAGGCAGATAGATTCTAAGAGTAATTTTAGAACTAGATAAATGATAAGAGTCCGATGTCATGTCGGAAACAGGATCCGGCTTACTGGTCTGCTTTTTTTATCAAAAGCACCTTTTTCAAGAAAAAAATTACATTTATTTTGTGTTTTTTAATTATGAATTTGATAAAAAACTAACGTTTTATTTTTTAGTAATTATTAAAATCTTGTTTTTGTCGGTAATAATTATTGATATCTTATTAATACGGCTAATATGTTGTTTATTTTTTAAAAATCGATTAAAAATCGTAATTTTGCAAAAGAAAAAATTAACCAAAAACTAAGACACTATGGCTTTTGATATAGATATGATTAAAGGAGTATATGCCAAAATGGTAGAACGTGTAGATGCAGCTCGTGCAATTACAGGAAAACCTTTAACATTAGCAGAAAAGATTTTATACACGCATCTTTGGGATGGAACACCAAACAAAGCATTTGTAAGAGGAAAAGATTATGTAGATTTTGCACCAGATAGAATTGCATGTCAAGATGCAACAGCTCAAATGGCATTGTTGCAATTTATGCAAGCAGGTAAAAATAAAGTTGCAGTACCAACAACGGTACATTGCGATCATTTAATTCAAGCAAAAAACGGAGCGAGTACTGATTTACAAGCAGCACTTAATAATAGTAATGAGGTTTTTAATTTCTTAGAATCGGTTTCTAATAAATACGGCATCGGTTTTTGGAAACCAGGAGCAGGTATTATACATCAAGTGGTTTTAGAAAATTATGCATTTCCTGGAGGAATGATGATTGGTACAGATTCGCACACCGTAAATGCGGGAGGTTTAGGAATGGTAGCAATTGGAGTAGGAGGCGCAGATGCAGTTGATGTGATGGCAGGAATGCCATGGGAATTAAAATTTCCTAAACTAATTGGTGTAAAACTAACAGGTAAATTATCAGGTTGGACTGCCCCAAAAGATGTGATTTTAAAAGTTGCAGGAATTGTAACTGCCAAAGGAGGTACAGGAGCAATTGTAGAATATTTTGGCGATGGCGCAACCGCTATTTCATGTACAGGAAAAGGAACTATTTGTAATATGGGAGCAGAAATAGGAGCGACCACTTCTACGTTTGGTTATGACGAGTCTATGGAGCGTTATTTACGTGCCACAGAAAGGGCAGATGTTGCAGATGAAGCAAATAAAATTAAAGAATATTTAACGGGTGATGCCGAAGTGTATGCAAATCCTGAGAACTATTTTGATGAAGTGATTGAAATCAATTTAGACACATTAATGCCACATATTAACGGTCCTTTTTCGCCAGATTTAGCTACTAAAGTAGGATCAATGACAGAAAAAGCAACCAAAAATGGATGGCCTTTGCAAGTAGAATGGGGTTTAATAGGTTCTTGTACCAATTCATCGTATGAAGATTTATCTAGAGCTGCTTCAATTGCGCAACAAGCTATTGATAAAGGACTGAAAACGAAAGCAGAATTTGGTATCAATCCAGGTTCAGAAAAAGTGCGTTATACTGCAGATAGAGATGGTATTTTAGCAGTTTTCGAAAATTTAAACGCTAAAATTTTTACCAATGCTTGTGGTCCTTGTATTGGTCAATGGGGACGTTATGAAGATCCTAAAAACGCACCAAAAAATAGTATTGTACATTCTTTTAATAGAAACTTCGCAAAACGTGCTGACGGAAACCCGAATACCCATGCATTTGTAGCATCACCAGAAATGGTAGCCGCTATTGCTATTTCTGGACGATTAGATTTTAATCCGATTACAGATAGTCTTATCAATGAAAATGGCGAAAAAGTAATGTTAGATGAACCAACAGGATGGGAATTACCTACCAAAGGTTTTGAAGTAAAAGATGATGGGTATTTAGCGCCTATTGAAGATGGTAGCGGTATTGATGTTGTGGTAAGTCCTACTTCTGAACGCTTAGAATTATTGACTCCGTTTACGCCAATAGGTAGAGATATTACGGGAGCAAAATTATTAATTAAAGCATTTGGAAAATGTACGACAGATCATATTTCTATGGCAGGCCCTTGGTTACGTTATAGAGGTCATTTAGATAATATATCTAACAACTGTTTAATAGGAGCGGTAAATGCTTTTGGTAAGAAAACTAATTTTATCAAAAATCAATTAACAGGCGATTATGATGCTGTACCAAAAACAGCACGTGCATACAAAGCAGCAGGCATTAAAACAATTGTTGTAGGAGATCATAATTATGGCGAAGGTTCATCTAGAGAGCATGCAGCTATGGAGCCACGTCATTTAGGTGTGGTTGCGGTAATTGTAAAATCTTTTGCTAGAATACACGAAACAAATCTGAAAAAACAAGGAATGTTAGGATTAACGTTTACTAATGAAGCAGATTATGATTTAATAAAAGAAGATGATACATTTAATTTTGTTGATTTAAAAGATTTTGCACCAAACAAGCCATTAACTATTGAAATTGTTCATGCTGATGGAAGTAAAGATCTAATAAAAGTAAACCACACATATAATCAAAGCCAAATTGATTGGTACGATGAAGGTTCTGCTTTGAATTTGATTAAAAAACAAAACGGATAAATTACAGTTTATTCTAATGTAAAAAAGCCTTCTCATTTGAGAAGGCTTTTTATATACATTGTTTTTTGTTGTTTATTTTCCAAACAATCCTCCTAAAAGTCCGCCTAAGCCTCCTTTTTTACCGCCGCCTAAAACCATGCCAGCAACATCATCAATAATACTACCGTCGCCATCTGCGTCTAATATTTTTTCTAAAAAGCTTTGTTCGTTTTGTGTAGAGTTTCCTCCTAATAATCCTCCTAATAAACCACCTAAATCAGAAGGGTTTTGCACTTTGTTTTGTCTTGTTTGTTTTCCTAAAACCCCCATTAATATTGGGGCTGCAACTTTTAAAATATTACCTACAGAACTAGCATCAATACCTGCTTTTTGACTGATAACTTGTTGTACTCCTTGTTGTTTGTTTCCTAAAACATGTCCTAAAATTTTACTTCCATCATTTAAAACATTGCTATCTACACCTCCTTTAAATAAATCTCCTAAATTATCTAAGATACTTCCGTCGTGCTTTTTCTCGATTGCTTTCATTAAACCTGCTGCACCTTCAGGAGTTGCTGCATTACGTTGCATTGCTTTCATTAAAACGGGTAAAGCCATTGTTAATACGCTACCTGTTTTGTTTGCATCTTGCCCTGTAGAACCAGCTACACCAGAAATGATTGATTTTCCTAAGTCGCTGTTTAATAAGTCTAAAATTCCTGCCATTTTTTTTTGATTTTAATTGTTAGTATTTGTTATTTTTAATATGACACAATATACAAATAAAAGTAACAAAATAATAAAAATATTTTTTTACCTTTCAAAAATCTTAAAACATATAAATTTATTACATGAAGAAACTAGCATTACATTGGAAAATATTATTAGGAATGCTCTTTGGAGTTATCGTTGGAGTTATTATGGCTAATATTGATGGAGGTAAAGAAATCGTTCAAGATTGGATCAAACCCTTTGGTAAAATCTTTATCAATTCGTTAAAATTAATTGCCATTCCGTTAATTCTTGCCGCTTTAATAACAGGTGTTGCCGATTTAAAAGACATTTCTAAACTCTCTAAAATGGGAGGAAGAACTATTGTCACTTATATTATAACCACTGTAATTGCGGTTTCTATTGGTTTGGTATTGGTAAATATTATCAATCCAGGGAAATCTATAACTGAATCTACCAGAACCGAAATGGTAAAAAATTATGGAGATAATACCACAAAATATAAAGCAGAAGCAAAAAATCAAAAACAAACAGGGCCTTTACAGGCTTTGGTAGATTTAGTACCACAAAATATATTTAAATCGGCAACAAGTAATAGAAATATGTTACAAATTATCTTTTTTGCTGTCTTTTTTGGTATCGGGTTGATTTTAATTCCAGAAGAAAAAGGAAAAATTGTCAAAGAATTTTTTAGCGGATTTAACGAAGTCATTTTAAAAATGGTCGATTTAATTATGCTTGCAGCACCTTATGGTGTATTTGCTTTGTTGGCAGCTTTGGTGGTAGAATCGCCAAGTCTCGATTTATTTAAAGCACTCGGTTGGTATGCCTTAACCGTTGTTTTAGGGTTGATGATTATGATTGTGTTTTACAATATGTTGGTATTTGTATTTACCAAAAGAAAACCAAGTTTTTTTATGAAAGCGATGTCGCCCGCACAATTATTAGCATTTTCTACCAGTTCTAGTGCCGCAACATTACCCGTTACAATGGAAAGAGTTACCGAGCATATTGGTGTAGAAGAAGAAGTAGCCAGTTTTGTATTGCCTATTGGAGCTACTATTAATATGGATGGAACAAGTTTGTACCAAGCAGTTGCCGCTGTATTTATTGCACAAGCTTTTGGTATGGATTTAACGTTTGGTACGCAATTAGGAATTATTGCTACGGCAACCATGGCATCCATTGGTTCTGCAGCAGTACCAGGAGCAGGAATGGTAATGTTGGTAGGTGTGTTAGGATATGCAGGAATACCAGAAGCAGGTTTAGCGCTTATTTTTGCGGTAGATAGACCTTTAGATATGTGTAGAACCGTAGTAAATGTTACTGGTGATGCTGCCGTTTCTATGTTGGTAGCAAAATCGGTAGATAAATTAGGAGAACCGAATGTGAAAAATTGGGATGATAATTATGAAGAGGGTAATTAAGTAGTTAAAAAAGTTGAAACGTTTTTAAAGTTAAAAAAGTTTCATCAAATCATCAACTAAACGATTAAGATTATGAATATTTGTTTTTTAATGTATCCGTGGGATAGTATTCAATCACCAGAAAATGATACAACTGTTTGTTTAATTCACGAATGTGTAAAAAGAGGACACGGTGTAGCGGTTTGTGCACCAGCTAATTTAACCATCAGAAATAGTATTACCAATGCATTTTGTACGGTTATTAATAGGATGGAAAAAATACCTTCTAATTTAAAAACCTTTCATAAAAATGCAACAACAAGAGAAGAAATGTTGCCTTTGGCAGGATTTGATGCTATTTTTATGCGTGCAGAACCGCCTTTAGATCCGTTAATGTTAAACTTTTTAGACTCGGTAAAAGACGATGTTTTTATCGTAAACTCTCTACAAGGAATGCGAGTTGCCAACAATAAATTGTACACCGCCGTTTTTGATGATCCTAATAACGAAATTATTCCTGTTACACACGTATCAAAAAATAAAGAATATTTAATCAGAATGATTGAAGAATCTACAGCAGATAAAATGATTTTAAAGCCTTTAAATGGATTTGGAGGTTCTGGCGTTATTTTGATAGAAAAAGCTGCAATGGGAAACATCAATTCGTTGCTAGATTTTTATGTAAATAGCAATATGGGAACATCAGATTATGTGATTTTACAAGAATATATAGAAGGCGCAGATAAAGGAGATGTACGTATTTTAATGCTCAATGGAATTCCGATTGGTGCGATGAAAAGAGTACCTGGAGAGAAAGACCATCGATCAAATGTATCGGCAGGTGGTTCGGTTCAAAAACATAAATTAACCAAACAAGAAAAAATGTTGTGCGCTAAAATTGGACCAAAATTAGTGCAAGATGGGTTGTATTTTGTGGGTATTGATGTTATTGGCGGTATGTTGGTAGAAGTAAATGTAATGAGTCCAGGTGGCGTTACTTATATAAATAAAGTGTATAAAGTAAAAATTCAAGAAAAAATAATTGACTTTTTAGAAAGCAAAGTGCTAGAAAAATCTGCTGCATTTAGGCGTGTTACCGATTTAAAACGTTTTGTTGATGAAGCGTAAATAGAGAGTTTGATGGATAATTTAGTTTCTGTAAATTGGTTGCACAATAATCTTAATGTAAAAAACATACTCATTTTAGATGCAACACTAAAAAAAGCAACCGATAAAAACACTGCTGTTTCATTAAAAAAACAACTTAAAAACGCTCATTTTTTTGATATTAAAACCACTTTTTCAGAACAGAATGCTCCATTTCCTAACACAATGTTACCTTCGGAGATGTTTCAAGAAAAAGCACAAAAATTAGGTATCAATAATGATACTGCCATTGTGGTGTATGATGATTTGGGTATCTACTCGTCCGCAAGAGTTTGGTGGATGTTTAAAAGTATGGGACACACTAATATTGCCGTTTTAAACGGAGGTTTACCAGCGTGGATAAAAGCAGGTTTTGAAGTAGAAAATCCATCAAAAAGAAAAGAAATAATCAAAAAAGGGGATTTCAAAGCCCATTTTAACCCTTCTTTTTTTGTAGATAAAAACAGGGTTTTAAAAGCTATTTCTGATGACAGAATACAAATTTTAGACGCTCGCTCATTCGATAGATTTTACGCAAAAGTACCCGAACCAAGAGAAGGTTTACGAAGCGGACACATACCCTCTTCTAAAAATGTACCTTATTCCAGCTTGTTAGACGAAGGTTTTTTAAAATCATCCGTAGAAATTAAAGATAAATTTACTAATTTAGTCACAGAAAAGGAACAACTCATTTTTTCTTGTGGTTCTGGTGTCACTGCTTGTGTATTGGCTTTAGCCGCTACCTTGGTGGGTTACAAAAACCTAGCAGTATATGATGGTTCTTGGACAGAATGGGGAAGTTTACACGATTTGCCAATTGAAAAATAATTAATTTAAGAAGGATGACAACTAAAAAAATATTACTAGCAATCATCATAAGTGGTTTGTATTTTATGCTTTTATTTTTAAACTATCACTTTTTTAAATTGGACTTTGTTTTGATAGGTTTTTTTCAAGAATTATTGACAATTCCAATGCTTTTACTCCAATTTGTACTCCTGTTTTATGCTGTGAAATTTGCTATTAGAGATAAGTTTTCATTCAAAAAATCGTCAGTTTATTTGTTGTTATTTTTACTAATTGTAATTTTTTTAATCGGTTTTTTTTCTATATCAAAAACATAGAATATGCAAAAATTAACCATCAACCAAATCATCAAAAAAATACAATCAGCAGAAGTTTTTGAAGCTGTTTCTGATGATTATTCCTTTACCCTAAAAATAGACAAATACGTTCCGTATGTATGTGGCGCCGTTCATGACGGGCATCAATTTAGAAAAGAATTGTGGCCCAATTGTTTGCATACCGAGTATGAACGCTGGTTCGAAGAAGACCCAGCAACCAAAGAAATGATACAATCGCACCCAATTGTTATTGCAGGAATGGATTCTCGTTTTGAGTATGATTTAAATCGATCGCCAGAAACCGCCATTTATACCGATGCTTGGGGTAAACAACTCTGGAAAAGCCCTTTATCAACAGAAATGAAAGAAAAAAGTTTGCAAAAACATGCTAATTTTTACAAAGTGGTGCAGGCACTTATCCATAAAGTTGAAGAAAAATTTGGCAAATGTATTGTGTACGATATACACAGTTATAATTGGCAACGTTGGACGAGAGAAGTGCCTATGTGGAATCTTGGAACTGCCAATGTTGATTACAAAAGATTCGGAAAAATTATTGAATCTTGGAGAGCAATTTTAGAAAAAATGCCGCTGCCAAATGGCATAAAATCGACTTCAAAAATTAACGATACGTTTCAAGGAAACGGCTATTTTTTAAAATACATTACTCAAAATTTTGATAATACATTGGTACTGGCAACCGAAGCTAAAAAATTGTATTGCGATGAATTGAATCAAATTATGTACCCAGAAGTAGTTGCAGCAATCGAAAAATATTTAAAAACCGAATTAAAAAGACACGCAGAGGCTTTTTATAAAAATGAGAATGTGTAACTTTGCATCCCTAGATTTTTTATAAATGATGAACGATTTTCCTGTGGCTACCAAAGCGTTGTTAGAAATAGACAGATATATTGATGGATTGGTGAAAAAGATAGAACTTTTAAGCTATGTAAATCCGTTGAACATAGAAGAAGAAAAAAAACGTTTTTTCGACTCTAAATACGTTGTAGATCCTCATTTTAAATACCCAGTTCTAGATTTTGATAAGTTTAAATTACACAGAGAGTTTTTTACTCAAAAAATTGAACTTATTGAAGATGAACGTTTGCGAAAATTGTACGAAGAAATTATTTATTCGTACTCAGGTTTAATACAATGTATTGAAACTGTAGGAGAGGGTAAAAGGTTTTATTACAATAGTTTACATTCTTTTGGGACACCAACAGAACAAGATGTAGAAAATGCTAAATTTATCCTTCATTTTGAAGAAGAAGATGAACAATCAACAATTTTTACACCTAAATATTCGCCCAAACAAGCCGAAGAAATTTTTAGGAATTACGCTAAAAAATACGATTTTTCTTTTC
Organism: uncultured Flavobacteriaceae bacterium; assembly: GCA_947311815.1. Classification (GTDB taxonomy): domain Bacteria; phylum Bacteroidota; class Bacteroidia; order Flavobacteriales; family Flavobacteriaceae; genus Polaribacter. The sequence continues at coordinate 4,656 of CAMZMA010000097.1, read as the reverse complement.
AAATTAAGCACTCATCAACCATGGGAGCAATTGCAATGGTGCTAAACAATATACAAACCTTGGTGATTAATAGCAATCATACTTTTTCTGATGATGAAATGGGCGTTTTAACCAATCATGAAATTGGCGTGCACATGGTAACTACCATGAACGGATTGTTGCATCCTTTAAAGATTTTTTCTCACGGGTTTCCAAACAATGTAGAAACACAAGAAGGTTTGGCGGTTTTTAGTGAGTATATGTCTAATAATTTAACCGTAAAACGTCTAAAAGAACTGGCGTACAGAGTTATTGCGGTAGATAGTTTGGCAAAAGGATATACGTTTTCTAAAACATTTAGATTGCTACATACTAACTATGATTTACAGCGAGAAAATGCTTTTTACATTACGATGAGGGCACATAGAGGAGGCGGATTTACAAAAGATTATTTGTATTTAACAGGCTTAAAAAAAGTGTATGATTATTACAAAAGAGGTAAAGATTTATCCTTATTATTAACAGGAAAAGTATCATTAGAATTTGTAGATGATATTGATTATTTAATCAAAAAAAGATACGCAGTAAAACCGAAATATTATACAGAAGCTTATATTAAAAATGGCAATACAAATACTACAGTCGATTTTATTTTAGAAAATTTGAAGTAATTTTTTTTTGAGGTCAAGTGATAATAACATATTTTTAAATGACTAATTTAAAAATCAAAAACTTTAGATTGTACTCAAACCGACAAAAAGTATATTTATAAAACTTTATAAATAAGCGTTTTAAATTTAAATAAACCTTGCAGTTATCTACTGACCTTTATAAATAATTATCTACTGATTTCAATAATTTTTTACAATTATTATTAAGTTTTTATCAAAAAACCAAGTCCCATGCGTTTTATCATTTTCTTTTCCATAGCCCAAAAAAACTGAAATTGTCCAAACAACCAACCTGCAATAGGTAAGGTTATTTGATAGATAATAAAAATTAAAGGAATACGAATAACCCAGAAAACCCAACCATGAGTTTCGGCATTAATACCTATAAATTCAGTTAAAGGTTTGGCAACAAATGTAGCAAACGAACCGTTTACAGAAAACGCTAGTAAAATGGCTATAATTGCCCAGTTACTTTTTATGTTCCAACGTTTTTTTAGTTTTTCCATGATGCAAATTTATAAAAGAAATCTAAGATAGCATACATTTTATTAGTAAAAAGAAAATGAATTTTTTTTGTAAAAAAGCTATCATTTTCTTTTTGTTATGTGCCAAGAACAATTATATTTTGAAGCGTTTTTTTTAAATGTAATTATGCTGTATTGTGTAGCTAATTTTGAGTGAACGTTGGGTATAAACGGAGTAGCGAATTCCAAGGCTCTTACCTTTCAATTAAGCACAAAACCGCCATTATGTTTGTATTTTGTTAGTAATTGGCTATTATTTACGTTCTGTTTTTAGCGTTGGCAAGACATACTCTTTTGCTCCCGATAATTATCGGGATTGGCTTGTGCTGTTGGCTTTTTTGAGCGAAACGTAAGTTCACGAACACCTTAATTAATAAAATGGCGTGAGTAATTGTCCCGAAAGTTTTCGGGATGTATGGCTTATGCGTTGGCTATTCATTTTGTTAATATTCTTTTGTAAACATTTCTGCTAATGATTCTCCTTGTGCTAAAACTCTATCGGCTTCTAATTTCGCCAAGTCAGGTGGATAACCATAACGCATCAATATTTTCTTTACTGTTAATCTTAATTTTGCTCTTACATCATCTCGTTTACTCCAATCTACCGTTGCGTTTTTTCTAATAACATCTACAATGGTATGAATCAATTCTTTCATTTTGTTATCATCTAAAAAACTGGTCGATTCGTTTTCGTTTAGCACACTATAAAAAGCATATTCTTCAGGTGTTAGTCCCAATTCTTCTGACTTATTATCTTCTAATCGCATTTCTTTGGCTATTTCTGAAAGTTCTGCTAATACTTGTGCCGAATCTATTTGATTGTTATGATAACGCTTTACAACTGATTCCAACATCTCTGAAAATTTCTTTCCTTGTGCTATATTTTTTGATTTACGAACTCGTACTTCATCACTCAATAATTTTTTAAGTAACTCAAAAGCAACATTTTTTTGTTGCATATTTTTTACTTCTAATAAAAATTCGTCTGATAAAATACTAATTGATGGTTTGCTTATTCCTGCGGCTTCAAAAATATCTATTACGCCACCACTTGACAAAGCCTCATCAACTATTTGTTTGATGGCAGTTTCTACTTCAAAATCTGATTTTACGGTATTGCCTGTAAACTTGTTTATTCTTGCTTTTACGGCTTGAAAAAATGCAATTTCATCTTTTATTTTCTCTGCATCTGGACTTGGAATAGACATTGCAAAGAGTTTTGAAAGTAAAGTTACTTCCTTTAAAAATCGTTCTTTCAATTTTTCATCTGAAAGGATAAAGTTTTGAGCACCTAATAAAACTTGTAATTTTTGAGCCGTTCCTACATTAAAATAGGCTTTAAAATCAAAACCATTGAACATTTGTTCTACAATTTCAAATTTCTCTTTCATTCCTGCAATCGCTTCTTTAATATCAACTACTGGCGAACCTTCTCCGCCACTTTGTATATAAGTTGCCATTGCATTTCTAAGGTCTTGACCAATGCCAATAAAATCTACAACTAAACCTCCTGGTTTATCCTTGTAAACTCTGTTTACTCTTGCTATTGCTTGCATTAAATTTGCTCCTTGCATCTTTTTATCAATATACATTGTATGCAGACTTGGTGCATCAAAACCTGTAAGCCACATATCACGAACAATAACCAATTTTAAACCATCATTTGGGTCTTTCATTCGTAGGGCTAATTCTTTTCTTTGTTTTTTTGTGGTATGGTGTGGCTGAAGCAATTCAGGATCATCAGAAGTGCTTGTCATTATCACCTTTATTGTTCCTTTGTCTAAATCATCATTGTGCCATTCGGGTTTTAAGGCAACAATTTCATTGTATAATCTTACACAAATATTCCGTGTCATACCTACAATCATTGCTTTTCCTTCAAAAACTTCTTGTCTTGCTTCAAAATGTAAAACTATATCTTTGGCTACATCTTTTAATCTATCAGGATGACCAACTACGGCATCAATAGTTGCTGTTTTCTTTTTGGCTTTTTCTATTTGGTCTTCTGTGGCATCAGAAATATCATTAATTTCTTCATCTAATTTTTTAGCCGTTTTTTCGTCAAATTTTATTTTAATTAATCGAGATTCATAACTAATCGGAACAGTTGCTCCATCATCTACGGCTTGTTTAATATCATAAACATCTATATAATCTCCAAAAACAGCAGGTGTTGATTTATCTTCTTTTTCTATTGGCGTTCCTGTAAAGCCAATGTAAGACGCATTTGGTAAAGCATCACGTAAATATTTGGCATTCCCATAACGTGTTTCCATTCCTTCATCAGTTTCTACTTCTCGACCTGCAAACCCATATTGGCTTCTATGTGCTTCATCTGCTACAACTACAATATTTGTTCGTTCGGATAATGTATCATACACATTGCCTTCTGCTGGTGCAAATTTTTGAATGGTGGTAAATATAACGCCACCACCTGAAACATTTAATAGTTCTTTTAAATGCTCTCTACTGTTGGCTTGTTTGGGTTTTTGACGTAACAAACTCACACAATTACCAAAAGTTCCAAATAATTGGTCGTCTAAATCATTTCTATCGGTAAGCATTACAATAGTTGGATTTTCCATTTGTGGATGAGTAATAATTTGACCACTATAAAAAACCATTGATAAGGATTTTCCACTTCCTTGTGTATGCCATATTACACCAATTTTTCGGTCTCCATCTTTACTGTTGGTTGCTCGTATGGTTTGTGCTACGGCTTTTTGAACTGCATAATATTGATGATATGCAGCCACTTTTTTAATCTTTACCTGAAAAATTAAACCTGTTTTTTCGTCTTTTTTTTCTTCTTGCTCAAAAACGGTACAATAGCGAATTAATTCCACTAATGTTTTTTTGTTGAGCATATATTCGGTTAGAATTTGCAATTCTGTTTGCCTCAACTCCTTTGCCCCAACCCTAAAGGGTGAGGAGTTTACTTTAATTTGAGTTTTTATTTTATCTTTTACAGAATCAATATCATTTAATACTTCATCATTGGTAAAACGAATTACCTTATAGCCTAATGATTCCAATACATCTGTTCTTACTTGGTCTTGCTCTTTTTGTGAGTTGTGAATTTCACCATCAACTTCTATAATGATTCTTTCTTTTATGGATGCAAAATCTACAATATATTGACCTATTATATGTTGTTGCCTAAATTTAAACCCTAATTTCTTACCTCTTAATTCTTCCCATAAAAACGCTTCTGCTTTTGTCGGTTTTAATCGCATTTCCTTTGCTCTTTCTAAGAGAATTGGATACATTGTTTTATTTGCAGAATTTAAAACAGATGGTACTGCCCCTAAACCCCAAGGAGAAAATTGTTCTCCCTTTAGGGGGTTAGAGGGCGAAGGTGTACGCCAAGATAAAAAACGAGAAAATGGTGCAGATACACTTGATGTTGTGGCATCTATACCATCACTAATTACACAAATAGCATTGTAGTAAAAGATGCTTGGTACTGCTTTTTTATAATT
>CAMZMA010000096.1 GCA_947311815.1 uncultured Flavobacteriaceae bacterium | reverse complement strand
TTATCACGAGTAACCAATATATCTAAACGTCCGCTTGTTCCGTGTCCTGTTTTCCAAGTTTTTTCTAAGGTAATATTTTGAGGTTGATAACCTTTTTCGAGCAATCTATTTACACATTCAAACACTACCCAATCTTCTGGTTTTGTTATGTTTTGAATGGTTTTCTTAGAATCGCCAAAATTGATTTTTCCACCAAAATGGAATTGATTTTTCTCAAAATCTACTTCCACAGCATAGTTCTCGTATTTTTTTAGAAATACTCCTGAAGTATTATTTTTAGGTGTAAATCCTAATGTTTTTATGAGTTCTCTTGGGTTCAAAATCAATTTTGGTTTTGTTCAAATTTACAAAAAAAATAGTTATGATTATTGTAGTTTTTTTGAGTTATTAAAAAATAATGAACATTTTAAAATAATTGTTTTTTAAATTTTGTTATCTAATGTTATACTCAACTCTTTTAGCTGTTCATCATCAATAGGTGCAGGAGCATCAATCATTACATCTCTACCTGAATTATTTTTCGGAAAAGCTATGAAATCTCTAATGGTTTCTTGTCCGCCTAAAATAGCTACCAACCTATCCAATCCGAAGGCTAAACCTCCGTGTGGTGGCGCACCGTACTCAAAAGCATCCATTAAAAACCCGAATTGTGCTTTGGCATCTTCATCAGAAAACCCTAAGTGTTTTAGCATAATGGCTTGGGTTGCTTTGTCGTGAATTCTTATAGAACCGCCACCAATTTCGTTTCCGTTTAGCACCAAATCGTAAGCGTTTGCTTTTACTTCTCCTGGGTTGGTGTCTAACAATTCCATTTGCCCAGGTTTTGGCGATGTAAACGGATGATGCATTGCGTGGTAATGACCTGTTTCTTCGTCTAATTCTAACAACGGAAAATCGATGACCCATAAAGGTGCAAATACTTTCGGATTTCTTAAGCCAAGTCTTTCGGCTAATTCCATACGTAAAGCACTTAATTGCGCACGTACTTTGTTAGTTTCGCCCGATAAAACACATATTAAATCGCCAGCTTTGGCATTGGTTTTTTCGGCCCATTTTGCCAAATCTTCTTGGTCGTAAAATTTATCTACTGATGATTTGTAACTTCCGTCTTCGTTGCAACGTGCATAAATCATTCCTAAAGCACCTACTTGAGGACGTTTTACCCATTTAATAAGTTTGTCTATTTCTTTACGAGAATAGGCGTTTCCACCAGGAACTGCAATTCCTACCACCAATTCGGCATCGTTAAAAACTTTAAAATCTTTGTGTTGTGTTACGTCATTTAACTCGCCAAATTGCATACCAAAACGAATGTCTGGTTTGTCGTTTCCATACAAACGCATTGCATCATCATATAACATTCTTGGAAATTCGCCAATTTCTACGCCGTTAATTTCTTTGAGTAAATGACGTGTCATTCCTTCAAAAATATTGAGGATATCTTCTTGCTCTATAAACGCCATTTCACAATCAATTTGTGTAAATTCTGGTTGTCTATCGGCACGTAAATCTTCGTCTCTAAAACATTTTACAATCTGAAAATATTTATCCATTCCACCTACCATCAGTAATTGCTTAAAGGTTTGCGGACTTTGAGGTAAGGCGTAAAATTCGCCTTTATTCATTCTACTTGGCACTACAAAATCTCGTGCGCCTTCGGGAGTTGATTTAATTAAATACGGAGTCTCTACTTCAATAAAACCTTCGTTAGACAAGTATTTGCGAACTTCCATAGTTACTTTATGACGGAAAATTAAATTTTCTCTCACAGGAGTTCTTCTAATGTCTAAATAACGGTATTTCATACGTAAATCTTCGCCACCATCAGTATCATCTTCAATGGTAAAAGGAGGTGTTAAAGAGCTATTTAAAATGGTTAATTTGCTCACCAAAACCTCTACATCTCCAGTGGTCATTTTTGGGTTTTTAGACGTTCTTTCTATCACCGTTCCTATCACTTGAATAACAAACTCACGTCCTAAAGATTTGGCCTGTTCCATCAACACTTTTTCGGTGCGTTCTTCATCAAAAATAAGTTGGGTAATGCCGTATCTGTCGCGAAGATCTACCCAAATCATAAAACCTTTATCGCGTGTTTTTTGCACCCATCCTGCAAGGGTAACTTCTTTATTGATGTGTGACGCTCTTAACTCGCCACAAGAATGACTTCTATACATGTTATTTCTTTGAAAATTTAATCATGCAAAATTAAGCAAAATTATAAGAACAACATTTGTGTATTAAAACATAAAAGTCTTATTTTTACATACCCGTTAATAACCCAAAATGAAACCTCTTTTTAAAACCACTTTCGTTCTTTTTCTATTGCTGTTTGGTAAGGCGGTTTTTGCTCAAAAAAAAACAGTGAACATAGATAGTCTATATTCTCAGTTACAAAACCGTTCTGATAGCCCAAAAAAAGCAGATAGTCTAATTGCGTTATACAAACAATCTATCCGACAAAAAGAAATCAGAAAAGATATTTTAGAGAAAGCTTTGTCAATTTCTAAAGCAATTTATTATATAAAAGGAATTGGAACTTCTTATGATAGAATGGGGCTTACCGCTCGATACGAACAAAATTATGGAGCTTCGATAAGACTTCATAAAAGAGCGTTGTTTTATTTTAACAAAAGTACAGATACCTTGGCTAAAATTATATGTTTAAATAATTTAGGTGTAACTTATCGGAAATTAAATTTAGAAAAGGAAGCGTTTAAATATTATTTTGAAGCTTTAAAATTGTCTGAAAAAATAGGCAACCAAAAAAGCATTTCTATTGCCATAAATGGTATCGGAAATGTGTTTTTAAATATTGAAGAGTACGATAAAGCCTTATATTATTTTAAAAAAGGTCTTAAATTAGAGAAAAAAAGAAATAGATTTCGAGGGCAAGAATATGGTTTTGCAAATATTGGTGAAGTCTATTTACACAAAAAAATGTATGATTCGGCGTATTATTATTTTGATAAATCACTACAATTATCCCTAAAAAAACCACGAAAAGAAAGTACCGCTATAAAATATACCTTGTTTGGATTGTTACATCAAAAGCAAGGAAATTATAAGACTTCTATTAATTATTATAAAAAATCTTTACCAAAATTTAAAGAATTTAAAAACACGCGTTATTTAAGTAATGCTTTGATAAATATAGGCATCAATCAACTCGCTTTAAAAGAATTCACACAAGCGTACAAAAATATTACAGAAGGTTTACAAAAAGCAAGAAGCATAAAATCTAAAGAAAATATTTCTTTAGGATACAAAGCATTGACCCGTTATTTTGAGCAAACTAAAAATTACAAAGAAGCGTTAAAAGCACAAAAACAAGCGTTTTCTTTTCATGATAGTATTGTTAACATTACATCGCAAAAAAGTATTATAAGTACACAAATAGCGTATGAAACCTTAAAAAAAGATCAAAAAATTAGACGTCTAGCAACAGAAAAAGAACAAAGCGAAGAGAATGCTAAAAAAAATTATTGGCGTTTTATTGGTAGTATTTTATTTAGTTTTATAACGATAGGTATTTTAGTTTTTGCATTGATTTTATCAAGAAAAAACAAAGAATTAGCTTTAGAGCAAAAAAATACTGAACTGCAAAATTATTTACTTCAAATTACTGAGTTAAAGAATGAAAAATCTGGAAACAGCACTCTTTCTATTGAGCAATTTTACCAAAAATTTAACGAATTTGAGCTTTCTAAAAAAGAAATAGAAGTGCTTACTTATATTTCTAAAGGATTAAGCAATGTTCAAATTGCTAAAAAAATGTTTGTATCTAGCAATACCGTAAAAACTCATATTACACATATTTACTCAAAATTAGATGTAAAAAACAGAGTGCAAGCAATTCGAAAAATTACTACGTAATTTTTTTCTTCAAAAAAACAAAATTTTCTTATTTCTATTGATTTTATTGATGATTTTATGTAAAAATCACCCTTTTGGGTGATAGAAATCACCTTTAATGATGGTCGTTTTTTTTTTTAATTGATGGTAATTTTGTGCTGTTATTAATCTTAAAAAAACAAACCAATGAAAACAATTAAAAAAATTGCCTTACTAACAGTAACTGCTCTATTTTTACTCACAGCATCTTGTTCTAGCAACAAAAAAGATGAGAACCCTTGTGTAGATGGAGAGAACATTACACTTGTAGCCAGTGCATATAGTGATGCGTATCAAGCATATTACACCAATGCTAGTTCAGAAAACTGTGCCGCACTTAAAAGCGCAGGAAATGATTATATAGATTTACTTAAAAGCATGTTAGACTGCACTCAGGCATCAGAATTACAAACATTAAGAGATGCAATTACAGAAACAGAAACTGCATTAAACAATGCTTGTTAAAATACATAAACCTTTAAAAAACAAAATAATGAAAAAACTTATTTTAGTAATTGCTCTAGTTATAGGAACTATACAATTAGCAAAAGCACAAACAACCTTTGGAGGAGGTGTTTCTTTTGGAAACGGAACTTCTCTTGAAGCAAAAGCAGATTTTAATGTGGCAAACCAAATTTCTGTTTCGCCATCTATAAATTATTTTTTAAACACAGCGGGCTATTCAGCTTTTCAATTTAATGTAGATGCACATTATAATATTCAATCTAATGATGATATGGTAATCTATCCTTTAGTAGGCTTAAATTATTATATGATTACAACAACAGGTTATACAGGTGGATCTGATTTAGGATTAACCCTTGGTGCAGGTAGCACTTACAAACTATCGGAATCTATGAAATTGTATGCAGAACTTAAGTACATACGATCTGGTATCGGTATTTCTGCAGGTATCTTATTTTCATTATAACCAGTATTTCTACAAATAAAATAATCCGTCCCCCATACATATAGCACTAGCTATTTATCAAGCTTGCAAGTAAGTAACCTTTGAGGTCTTTTAATTTGGGTTATTAAAAAAGACCTCTTAGGTACGCTTACAATACAAATAACCCAAAAAAAATTACAACGTGAAAACAATACTAAAAATACTAACCGCACTCTTTATATTTTTATTAGTACCACAAAACACCGAAGCACAGTTTTTTAAAAAGCTACAAAAACATGCTAAAGAAAAAATAAAACGTGAAGCCGAAAAACGCGCCGAAAAACGTGTAGATAAAGGCATAGACAAAGGTTTTGATAAAACCGAAGACGCTATAGATGGCAAAGGTAAAAAGAAAAAAAAGACTCGAAAAGGTAAAAAAAATCAAGCAACTGATAATGCTTCAAGCAATGAAAAATCAGCAGCAGAACTAGAAACAAAAAACAAACAACCAAAAGTAGTCTGGAGCAAGTTTGATTTTGTACCTGGTGATACCGTTATTTTTGAAGACG
>CAMZMA010000095.1 GCA_947311815.1 uncultured Flavobacteriaceae bacterium | reverse complement strand
CAATCTAAAGACAGTCTTTCACTACAATTACATGCTTTAAAAATCTATCAAGAGCTAACTTTATTTCATTTAAAAGATAAAAATTTTACTGCATTGGCAGATGTAGATTTAGAACGATTGCAGTTTGTAAAACAACACGCTACTTTTACTAATAAAAAGAACATCATACTACAAACACTTAACAATGCAACGCACAAATACAAAGAAGATGAAATTGAAGGCTTATACACATATGAAATTGCAAAAATATATCATCAAGATGCACAAACGTATCAACCAACTAAAAACGAAATCTATCGTTTTGAAAATAAACGTGCTTTAGAGCTTTGTGAGTCAGTTATAAAAAAATACCCAAAAAGCGAAGGTGCAAAAAAATGTAAAAACCTTAAACAACAAATTTTATCTAAAAGTCTGCAACTTGTTGTAGAAAAAAACAGCCCAATAGCACAATATACGAGAGCAAATATTACGTATAAAAACATAAATCAATTGTATTTTTCTATGTATAAAGTTACTCAAAATCAACTTTCTAAATACAATCGGTTTTTTAAAAATTCAGAGAAAATTTCTTTTGTAAAAAAACTCACAAAAATCCATTCTTGGAAAGCTACTTTAAAAAACGAATCCGATTATCAGCAACATCGTACAGAAATTGTAATTCCTAAATTAACAAAAGGAATGTATTTAATACTAGCGTCTGACAAGCAAAAACTGAACGATAAAAGTATTTTTGGCACAACATCTATTCAGGCAACCAATTTGGTTCTTATTGGGTCAAACCAAAACAACTCTAATATTTTTCAGGTAGTTGATAGAAACACAGGCGCACCTTTAAAAGAAGCTAAAATTACGCTGACAAACAAACCTTACAATCGCTATAACAAAAAATTATTTAAACATTTTACTACTAATACAAATGGAGAGTTTGAGTTTAATCCTTTAAAAAATAGCTACGGAAATGTAAAAGCTCTTATTAGCTATAAAGATGACGATGCAATTATCGCAAACATTTATATAAACAGCACTAGAAGATATCGAGGATCAACGCCCAAAGTAACTCCGAAAACTTTTTTATTTACCGATAGAAGCATTTACAGACCCAGTCAAACAGTTTATTTTAAAGGGATTTTAATGGAAACTTTTCAAAAAAAATCAAAAGTAATTACAGACGAACAAGTGTTTGTTACTTTGTTTGATGTCAATCATCAAAAAGTAAAAGAACTGACTGTAACTAGTAACGAGTTTGGGTCATTTTCAGGCGAATTTATCTTGCCAAATACAGGATTAACAGGGCGGTTTTCTATCACAATTTCTGGAAGCGATTTTCACAGAAACACCACTTCTTTTTTGGTAGAAGAATACAAAAGACCCAAATTTGAAACCGAGTTTAAACCCATTACAAAAAGCTATAAAATTAACGATTCTGTTACCGTACACGGTTTTGCAAAAGCATTTTCTGGGGCAAATATTACTGATGCAAAAGTGACATATCGTGTGCATCGTAAAGTGCAATATCCACATTGGTGGTATTGGTACAGACCACAATTTAGCTCAACATCGCAAGAAATTACACATGGAGAAACTACCACAGATGAAAGCGGAAATTACAAAATTACCTTTAAAGCCTTGGCTGATGAAAGTGTAAACAAAGACAATTTACCCATTTTTAATTATGAAATTACTGCCGATATAACCGATATTAACGGAGAAACGCACAGTACTACAAGCATTGTAAAAGTAGGATATCATTCGTTAATCGCAAAGGTTTCAATTGCTGATGCTCTTGATAAAAATAACAAAAAACAAAAAGTACATATAGATACAAAAAACTTAAATGGCGAGTTTGTTGCCGCAAGCGGAACGATAAAAATATACAAACTCACATCACCAAAACACCCACTGAGAAACAGACCTTGGGCATCACCCGATTATCAGGTAATTCCGAAAGATGAATTTGAGCAAAAATTTCCACATGATGCTTATAAAAACGAAGATAATTATCGTTTTTGGGCAAAAGGCGAGTTGGTTTTTGATACCGATTTTGACACCAACACATCCAAAGAAATTGCATTAAAACGCATCAAAAAATGGCGTTCTGGAAAGTATATTCTCGAGTTAGAAAGCACTGATAAATTCGGACAAAAAGTAAGCGATAAACAATTTTTTACCGTCTTTTCTAACAAAGACAAACTACCTGCTGACAACCAATTATTTAGTTTAAAAACTGATAAAACAGATTATAAAATTGGTGAAAATGTACTGCTTACACTAAATAGTAATTCCGCAGATGTTACTGTAAAAGTAACTGTAGAGAAGCAACATAAAATTGTAGCCACTCATTTTATACATTTAAATAAGAACAGCAAACAACTTCGTATTCCTGTACATAAAGAAGATCTTGGTGGTTTTGCTATTAACTACCATTTTGTAAATTATAATGATTTTATAAAAGGTCATCAACAAATTTCGGTACCGTACCCAAAAACCGATTTAGAAATCACCACCAATACCTTTAGAGACAAATTACAACCTGGTAGCAACCAAACATGGAGTTTTACCATAAAAGGCACAAAAAAAGACAAAGCCGTAGCAGAAGTTTTAGCTTCTATGTACGACGCTTCTTTAGATCAATTTACACGGCATCAATGGCAATTTAACCCCATTTACAACCCAATATACCGTTCTTATGGGTACACAAATACGTACAATAGTTTTGGTAATCATCATTTTAGAATGACCAATATAAAACGTTATCATCTAACAAATTTCAATCACGAATACCCGCAATTAAATTGGTTTGGATTTGGGTTTTATACACATCTAAGAATTAGAGGTGCTAGTAGTATTTCTTATGCTTTACAAGGAAAAGTTGCAGGGTTAAAAATGAAAGGAAGACCACCTGCACCACAACCAGAAGCTATTACGATTTCAGAAGAAGAGGAGTCTTTAGATGAAGTTGTTATAGCATCAACCGAATTTGATAATGATGGTATCAATGATTCAAAAAACAAAGAAAAACCCAAACCTCAAGGCATTCAAATTCGTAAAAATTTTAATGAAACGGCGTTCTTTTATCCACATTTAACCACGAATAAAGAGGGTGAAGTCAGTTTTAATTTTACCATCCCTGAAGCTTTAAGCAAATGGAAATTACAATTATTGGCACACACCAAGCAATTGCATTCGGCAACCAAAACACTCACCACAGTAACCCAAAAAGAATTGATGATTGTACCCAACACACCTCGTTTTTTACGTGAAGGTGATGAACTTATACTTTCAGCGAAAATTAGTAATTTAAGTGATAAAAAATTAAAAGGAATTGCCGAATTATCGTTTACCAATCCGTTAACAGGAAAAGATATTTCTTTAAACATCCTAAAAAACAGAAGTGCTCGTCCGAAAATTGAGAATAAAATGGGGTTGATAAAAACCCGTGGTTTTTCTGTAGATAAAAACGGAAATACAACCGTGTCGTGGAAATTAAACATTCCAAAATCGTTCCAAGCTATACAATATAAAATTACAGCCAAAGCGGGTGATTTTTCTGATGGAGAACAAAATGTGCTACCTGTTTTATCTAACAGAATGTTGGTTACAGAAACATTACCTATGTGGATTCGTGGTAATGAAACCAAGACGTTTACGCTTAAAAAATTGGTTGACTTCGACTACGCTCAGTCACCATCCGACAACGCTCAGTCACCATCGCTAAAACACCAGACTTCGACAACGCTCAGTCATCATAAACTAACTTTAGAAATGACATCTAATCCTGTTTGGTATGCCGTACAAGCCTTACCTTATTTAATGGAATATCCGCACGAATGTTCTGAACAAACCTTTGCCAGATATTATGCAAATACCTTAGCAAGTTTTGTAGCCAACTCTAATCCGAAGATTCAAGAAGTATTTAACGCTTGGAAAAATAGTGATGCCTTATTAAGTAATTTAGAGAAAAATCAAGAGCTAAAATCATTAATTATCCAAGAAACTCCGTGGGTACGTGATGCACAATCAGAAAGCGAACAAAAAAAACGTATCGCATTGTTGTTTGATTTGAATAAAATGAAAAACGAGCAGCAAAGAGCGGTTAACAAACTTCAAAATATGCAAATGAGCAATGGTGGTTTTCCTTGGTTTAAAGGAAGTAGATATGCAAATCCGTATATTACACAGCATATTGCTAGCGGATTTGGGCATCTTAAAAAATTAGGTATTCCTATTTTTGATACTAAAACACAACAAATTATACATAAAGCTGTACAGTTTTTAGATACCGAAATCATTGAACGCTATCAAGAGATTTTAAAAAATATGCGACGCATAAAAAAAGATGCTAAAACATTATCCGAAGGAAAAAAAGCGGCAAAAAAATATTTAGCAAGCAATCATCTAGGATATTTTGAGCTTCATTATTTGTATATGCGCAGTTTTTATCCTGATATTTCTATCAGTAACGCTACACAAAAAGCGGTTGATTATTTTAAAAAGCAATCGGCTACTTATTGGACTGATTTTAACTTGTATGCACAAGGACAAATTGCACTGATTCAGTTTAGAACAGGCGATAAAAAAATAGCCTCAAAAATTGTAAAATCACTCAAAGAAAATAGCATCACTTCGGATGAATTAGGCATGTATTGGAAAAACAATACGGCAGGATATTTTTATTATCAAGCGCCCGTAGAAACCCAAACTTTACTAATTGAGGTATTTTCTGAAATAGAAAACGACACCAAAACAATTGACAACCTTAAAATCTGGTTGCTTAAAAACAAGCAAACCAATCGTTGGAAAACTACCAAAGCTACTACCGAAGCAGTTTATGCTTTATTATTACAAGGAAGCAATCAAATTGAAAGCACCAATTTAGTAGGTATAAAAATTGGCGATAAAAACATTCATCCGAACACAATTGATGCCGTAAAAATTGAAGCAGGAACAGGATATTTTAAAACATCGTGGAGCGGTGCAGCAATACAACCCAACATGGGAAAAATTACCCTAACCAAAAAAGACAAAGGAATTGCTTGGGGCGCTTTGTATTGGCAATATTTTGAAGATTTAGACAAAATTACCACAGCAGAAACCCCTTTAAAATTGTATAAAAAACTATTTTTAAAAACAAATTCTGATACTGGAAAAGTATTGACCGAAATTACCGATACTTCGACTTCGCTCAGTACATCTTTAAAAGTAGGCGATTTAATTACGGT
>CAMZMA010000094.1 GCA_947311815.1 uncultured Flavobacteriaceae bacterium | reverse complement strand
CCGTTTTCGTCCCAACCGATATATAAAGGAATGATTCCCATATGATCACGAGCTACAAAATATTCATCCTTTTCAACATCGTAAATGGCAAAACCGAAAATTCCGTTTAAATCATCTAAAAAATCGTGTCCTTTTTCTTGATATAAGGCTAAAATAACCTCGCAATCAGATTCGGTTAAGAAATTGTACTTTCCTTCAAACTCTTTTCTGATTTCTCTGTGATTGTAAATCTCTCCGTTGGCAGCTAACACTAAGGTTTTATCTTCATTAAATAAAGGTTGTTTTCCTGATGCAGGATCTACAATTGCCAACCGTTCATGAGCTAAAATAGCTTTGTCGTTGCTGTAAATCCCGCTCCAATCTGGACCACGATGTCTAATTTTTTTAGACATTTCTAGTATTTGAGGTCGTAAACTTGTTGATTTCTCCTTTAAATCGAATGCACATACAATTCCACACATAATCTTTCTTTTTTGTATTTTGTTTTAATTACATTGCAAATTACGATTGTTTGTTTCTTATTAAAAACTAAAATAATAAAATTAATTACAAATAATAATAAATAACTTGTTTTTAATTAAAAAATAAAACTATTTGAATAAAAACAGAGTCCTATAATTTTCTTTTTGTTACAAGACTTAAAAAATTAAAAAAAATATTTGCACATTAAAAAATCTATGGTACATTTGTAGCATAATGATGAAACAACAAAACATATGGTGGTGGAACTCTCTTAATTTTTAAGTGAGAAGAAACCTATATGTAAAAAATATAAAAAAGGCTTATCTCACGATAAGCCTTTTTTGTTTTGTACGTTGAGCGTAGTCGAAACGAACATCGAAGTAATCTTCTTTTACAGCAAAAGATTGCTTCTTCGTTCCTCGCAATGGCAAATGACACGTCATCACGAAAAAAAAGGACGAAATAATCTCATTTAAACAATAAAAATTGTTATTGATTATAAAAAAAATAAAGCTAATTCCGACTCGTTTCGACGCTGTCTTCCGAAAGGAAAGATACACTTAACGAACGAATAAATTTTCGCAATTAAAAATGAAAAAAATACCATTTATCACCATCACTAAAAAACAATTAGCAGACACCATAACACCTGTTAGTTTGTATTTGCGCATTAGAGATAAATATGCAAATAGCTTATTATTAGAAAGTTCCGACTATCACTCAAAAGAAAACAGTTTTTCTTTTTTGTGTGTAGATCCAATGCTGACCATAAAAGCAGATGAAAACGAAATTTCGGTAGCCTATCAGAAAAAAGTGATTGACAGCTCTCAAATTCACAAAGATTTTTATCAAAAATTTGAAGCCTACAGCAATTTAATTGATGTCGATTGCCCCAAAGAAATCATTTCTTTTAACGGTTTGTACGGTTATACTACGTTTGATGCGGTGCAGTATTTTGAAACCATCAAATTTAACAATCCGAAGGCTGCATCTGCAATACCAATGTTGCACTATAGTTTTTATCGATTTATTATTGCCATCAATCATTTTAAAAACGAAATGATTTTGATAGAAAATATTCCGAACGGAGAAGATTCTCAATTAGAAGAATTACAAAATTTGGTCAATTCGCAATCATTTGCCAATTACACCTTCAATTTTCAAGGTGATGAAACCTCAAATATTACCGACAATCAATTCAAAGAAATGGTAACCAATGCTAAAAAACATTGTAAAAGAGGCGATGTATTTCAGCTGGTTTTATCACGTCAATTTCAGCAAAAATTTAAAGGCGATGAATTTAATGTGTACAGAGCATTACGCTCCATCAATCCATCACCTTATTTATTTTATTTTGATTATGGTTCGTTTAAGTTGATGGGATCATCGCCCGAAGCACAAATTAAAATTGAAGGTAAAAAAGCGATTATCAATCCTATTGCAGGAACGTTTAAACGTACTGGAGACGATAAAAAAGACAGCGAATTGGCAAAACAATTAACAAACGATCCTAAAGAAAATGCAGAACACGTAATGTTGGTCGATTTGGCACGTAACGACTTAAGCAAGCATGCCAAAAATGTATCTGTAGAAACATATAAAGAAGTGCAATACTTTAGCCATGTAATTCATTTGGTATCGACTGTAACAGGGGAAACAACAGGGAAATCTATTGAAATTATGGGCGATACTTTTCCTGCAGGTACACTTAGTGGAGCACCTAAATATAAAGCGATGGAATTGATTGATAGGTACGAAAATCAAACCCGTGGTTTTTACGGCGGATGTTTAGGTTTTATCGGTTTAAACGGCAATGTAAATCAGGCGATTGCTATACGCTCTTTTGTAAGTAAAAACAACACTTTGTACTACCAAGCAGGAGCAGGAATTGTGATTAATTCTAAAGAAGAAAACGAATTACAAGAAGTAAATAACAAGTTAGCGGCGTTAAAAAAGGCGTTGGTGTTGGCAGAGGAGATTTAGTTGTCAGTTTTTAGTTGTCAGTTGTCGGTGAATAGAGATACAAGAAAAAAGAATAGGGATACAAGAAAAAACATAGCGCCCTTTGCGAAAAACTTTGTGTTCTTTGCGGTTAAAAAAGAGCCATTACAATTAATATAACCTCTTTAGAATATGAGATTATTAAACAAATAAACGATTAAACAATTATACAAAATAATGAACCTATTAATTATAGACAATTACGATTCTTTTACCTACAATTTAGTCCATTTGGTAGAAGATATTACAGGGAAATTACCCGATGTATATAGAAATGATGAAATTTCATTAGAAGAAATGGAGCGTTACGATGCGATTATTTTATCTCCCGGACCTGGAATTCCAGATGAAGCAGGTATTTTAAAAGAAACCATCAAACATTTTACTGGCGTAAAACCTATATTTGGTGTTTGCCTCGGATTACAAGCCATTACCGAAGTTTTTGGTGGTGAATTAGAGAATCTAACCGAAGTTTTTCACGGAGTGGCAACCGAAATGACAGTCACCCAAAAAGATACTGTTTTGTTTCAAGGAATTTCCAATTCGTTTGAAGCGGCTCGTTATCATTCTTGGATTGCTTCTAACAAGTATTTTCCTACGGAATTAGAAGTTACAGCTATTGATGAAGACGGAAGCGTAATGGCATTACGTCATAGAGAACATCAAATTATGGCAGTACAATTTCATCCAGAAAGTATTTTAACCCCTAATGGAAAACAAATTGTAGTAAATTTTATTGATAGTATAAAAGTTGAAAAGTAAAAAGTTGGAAAGTAATGAATTTTACAAACTTTTAAACTTTATGAACTAAAAAAAACAGATGAAAAATATATTAAACAAACTATTCGAACAAAAAAGACTCACCAAAGAAGAGTCTAAAGAAGTCTTGATAAACATTGCACAAGAAAAATACAATTCGGCACAAATAGCGGCTTTTATGACGGTTTTTTTAATGCGACCTGTTTCGGTAGATGAACTTTCAGGATTTAGAGAAGCCTTATTAGAATTAGCCGTAAAAGTAGATTTATCGGAGTATAACACCATCGATTTATGTGGTACTGGTGGCGATGGAAAAAATACCTTCAACATTTCTACTTTAACCTCATTTGTAGTCGCAGGAACAGGAAATAAAGTGGCAAAACACGGTAATTACGGAGTGTCATCGGCATCGGGTTCATCCAATATGTTAGAATATTTAGGCTATCAATTTACCAATGATGAAGCTACTTTAAAACAGCAATTAGCAACTGCCAATATCTGTTTTTTACACGCACCGTTGTTTCATCCTGCCATGAAAGTTGTTGCTCCCATCCGAAGAGAATTAGGTGTAAAAACTTTTTTTAATATGTTAGGTCCGTTGGTAAATCCGAGTTTTCCGCAAAATCAATTGGTAGGTGTTTTTAATTTAGAAGTAGCGCGAGTTTATAATTATATGCTACAAAGTACCACAGTAAATTACGGTGTAGTACACGCTTTAGATGGCTATGACGAAATTTCGTTAACAAGTGATTTTAAGCTATTTACCAAAAATTCTGAGCAACAAATTTCGCCTGAAGATTTAGGGCAACAACAAATTTTACAATCCGATATTTTTGGAGGAAATTCTGTACCCGAAGCTGCCGAAATTTTTGTAAACATCATCAACGGAGAAGGAACAACACAACAAAATAATGTAGTGCTAACAAATACTGCATTTGCGTTAACTATTATTGATAAAAATAAATCGTTTAAAGAAGCTTTTGAAGAAGCAAAAGAATCTTTATTTGGATTGAAAGCGAAGCGAAGTCTTTCTTTAATTACGAATTAGTAATTACAAATAATGAATTAAATTAATTATGAAATCAAATCCAAAATCACTCAAAGTGACACGATAAAGCACGAGTCTTTGTAACTTTGCATCTTAGCGACTTTACAAGAAAAAAATAAATAAAAAATGACCATATTAGATAAAATTATCGCCTTTAAAAAGCGAGAAGTAGCCAAAATAAAATCAGAAGTCCCTGTAAAAAAGTTGATAGAAAGCCCGTTGTTTAAACGAACACCTTTGTCATTAAAAGCATCATTAATGGCTGAAAATTCTACAGGAATTATTGCGGAATTTAAGCGACAATCACCATCCAAAGGAACGATTAACGATAAAATTTCGGTAACCGATGTAACCAACGGATATTTAAATGCGAATGTAGCTGCACAATCTATTTTAACCGATATTTCGTTTTTTGGAGGTTCGATGGCAGATTTAATGGAAGCAAGAACCGTTAATAAAACCACACCAATTTTACGAAAAGATTTTATTGTAGATGGCTTTCAAATTGTTGAAGCCAAAGCGATTGGCGCCGATGCTATTTTACTGATTGCTTCGTGTTTAACACAATCGCAATTAAAAAATTACGGAACACTGGCAAGCGATTTAGGCTTAGAAGTATTGTACGAAGTGCATACAAAAGAAGAATTAGATAAGATTGAATTAGACCATAAAATTATCGGGATTAACAATCGGAATTTAAAAACCTTTAAGGTAGATTTAGAACATTCTATTGCGTTGGCAAATCAAATTCCTGAGAGTTGTGTAAAGGTATCCGAAAGTGGTATTTCAGATCCAAGAGTCATTACAGGTTTAAAAGAATACGGATTTAAAGGATTTTTAATTGGCGAAACCTTTATGAAAGAAGAAGATCCAGGTGTTGCGTGTCAAGATTTTATCAACCAAATACGATAATGTCATTACGAAGAAGGAACGACTGAAGTAATCTCATTATAGATAAGTGTTATTACATTTCGGTTTTTCTAAATACAGGTGATATTCTTCTAAGGAAAGAACAAAAAATGAATATAAAAACAAAAAAAAATATACAAATTTTCAATTCTCCAAGAGAAATAAAACTAAAGGTTTGCGGTATGAAACATACCGAAAATATTTTAGAAGTTGCGGCTCTACAACCCGATTATTTAGGTTTTATTTTCTATGAAAAATCGCAACGGAATTTTGAAGGGATTATTCCTGAGTTGCCATCATCCATTAAAAAAGTGGGCGTTTTTGTGAATGAAATGATAGAAATTGTGGTTTCGTTGATAGAAGAATACAAATTAAATGTAATTCAATTACATGGAGATGAATCGCTAGATTATATTAAAGAATTAAAGCATCAAATAGCCGAAAGTAGAAAACAGTTTTTAGAAGACAACAAATCCTTAAAAAAGAAAAGAAAAGTAGCAAAAAACAAAATTGAAATTATCAAAGTATTTTCAATTGAAAGCACCTTTAATTTTGAAGTTCTGCAACCTTACGAAACGGTTGTCGATTACTTTTTATTCGACACCAAAGGAACAAAACGAGGTGGAAATGGCGTTACTTTTGATTGGAATGTATTGGCGAATTATCCATCAAATAAACCGTATTTTTTAAGTGGAGGTATTGGTTTAGAAGAAATAGATGAATTAAAATCATTCTTTAAAAAACAAAAAACTAACAATTGTTTCGCTATTGATGTAAATAGTAAATTTGAAATAAAACCTGGAGTAAAATCCGTAGAAAAAATAAAAAAGTTTAAAAAAGACCTCACAAAATGAAATATCAACCCAATAAAAACGGTTATTACGGACAATTCGGAGGGGCATTTATCCCTGAATTACTGTACCCGAATGTAAAAGAATTAGAAGATAATTATTTAAAAATAATTCATTCAGATGCGTTTCAAACCGAGTACAAAGATTTGTTGCAACATTATGTAGGTCGCCCAAGTCCGTTGTATTTAGCCAAAAGATTATCGGAAAAATACGGAGCAACTATTTACTTAAAACGCGAAGATTTAAACCATACAGGAGCACATAAAATAAACAATACCATCGGACAGATTTTGGTGGCAAAACATTTAGGAAAAACCAAAATTATTGCAGAAACAGGCGCAGGACAACACGGAGTTGCTACTGCTACAGTTTGTGCGTTAATGGATTTAGAATGTGTGGTTTTTATGGGCGAAATTGATATAAAACGTCAAGCGCCTAACGTTGCACGTATGAAAATGTTAGGAGCTACCGTAATTCCTGCCACAAGCGGAAGTAAAACCTTAAAAGACGCGACCAATGAAGCCATACGATATTGGATTCAAAACCCAGATACGTATTATTTAATTGGTTCTGTGGTAGGACCGCATCCGTACCCAGATATGGTGGCGCGTTTGCAAGCGGTCATTTCTGAAGAAATGAAAGTGCAACTAAAAGCTCAAACAGGGAAAGAAAATCCTGATACTATTATTGCATGTGTGGGTGGAGGTAGTAATGCAGCAGGTGCTTTTTATCATTATTTAAACGATGAAGAAGTAACATTAATTGCCGTAGAAGCAGCAGGTTTAGGAGTTGATTCTGGTGAAAGTGCTGCCACTTCTCAATTAGGAGATGTGGGCGTAATTCACGGAAGTAAAACCATTTTAATGCAAGATGAATATGGGCAAATTATAGAGCCCTATTCTATTTCCGCAGGATTAGATTATCCAGGAGTAGGGCCTTTACACGCATATTTACACGAAACCAAAAGAGCACAGTTTTTAAATGCTACCGATAAAGAAGCCTTAGATGCTGCTTTTGAATTAACACGATTAGAAGGAATAATTCCTGCATTAGAATCGGCACATGCATTGGCGGTTTTGCCAAAAATGGATTTAAAAAAAGACCAAGTGATTGTAGTAAATTTATCAGGTAGAGGCGATAAAGATTTAGAAACGTATAGTAAAATGTTTAAATGAAAAACGAACAATTAAAAGTGAAGAGTAAGATGTAAATAGAGAAGATAGGTTTTAACAATTACAAAAAACACTCTTGAATACGCTTTAACTGATAGATATTAGTACATGACAAAAAAGGTCTTAACATATGTAAATTATTAAAAATCATAAATTTAGAAATTAGACCTCACAGGTTTTCCTCCTTCGGCGGATAAATGAAACCTGTGAGGTCTCTAAAATAAAGAAACTCTAAATAATTATTAATTTTTGTCATGTACTAAACTGATAGATAGTATCATAAAAAACATAAAAATGAACAAATTAAATACACTTTTTCAGCAGAAATCACAAAACCTGTTGTCTATTTTTTTTACGGCAGGTTTCCCTAAACTAGCAGACACCGCAAAAATTATTACCGAATTAAGTAATAACGGAGTTGATTTTATAGAAGTTGGTTTACCGTATTCCGACCCGTTAGCTGATGGACCAACGATACAAGATAGCAGTCAAGTGGCATTGCAAAATGGTATGAATTTAGATGTTGTTTTTG
>CAMZMA010000093.1 GCA_947311815.1 uncultured Flavobacteriaceae bacterium | reverse complement strand
TA
This sequence comes from uncultured Flavobacteriaceae bacterium, assembly GCA_947311815.1. Classification (GTDB taxonomy): domain Bacteria; phylum Bacteroidota; class Bacteroidia; order Flavobacteriales; family Flavobacteriaceae; genus Polaribacter. The sequence goes on along the minus strand of CAMZMA010000093.1, from coordinate 7,987 downwards.
ATTTTAATAAACCTGCTTCAAAAACGGTAAACAAACCTGTTGGACCCGCACCAATAATAAGAATATCTGTTGTAATCATTTATTTATAATAATAAGGAATAAAGTTTGCAAAAATAATATCAAAATCTAACAAAAAACCTGATATTTATCAGTTTACATTAATTACTTTTTCTATGGATGGAACATATTTTTTTATGGTAGCTTCAACACCGTTTTTTAAGGTCATTTGGTTGACAGAACATCCGTGACAAGCGCCTTCTAGTTGCACTTTTACAATATTATTTTCTATGGATAAAAGTGTAATATTTCCTCCGTCATTTATTAAAAAAGGACGAATTTCATCTAATGCAATTTCTATTTTTTGTCGCTTTTCTTTTGTTGTCATGTTCAGTTATTTTGTGCTACAACCACTCATTGTAGTGATTCTTACCACTTCTGTAGGTGGTAAATTAGCGTTTCTTTTTAATAATTGAGAAACCATTTCTTTGGTAATTTCAGCAAAAGCTTTTTCTAACGGAGTGTTGTCTTGTAATGCTACAGGATGACCAACATCGCCAGCTTCTCGAATACTTTGAACTAAAGGAATTTCGCCCAAAAATTGTGTATTTATATCTTCTGCTAAATGTTTAGCTCCGTCTTTTCCAAAGATATAATATTTATTGTTAGGCAGTTCTTCGGGTGTAAAATAAGACATGTTTTCTACAATTCCTAAAACAGGAACATTTATGTTTTCTTGCTGAAACATAGCAACGCCTTTTTTAGCATCTGCCAAGGCGATATTTTGCGGTGTACTTACCACAACTGCACCGTTTATAGGGAGTGCTTGTACTATTGACAAATGCACATCGCCAGTTCCTGGAGGTAAGTCAACTAATAAAAAATCTAATTCGCCCCAGTCTGCATCAAAAATCATTTGATTTAAAGCTTTACTTGCCATTGGACCACGCCAAATTACGGCTTGATTCGGATCTGTAAAAAATCCTAAAGACAATAATTTTACACCGTAATTTTCTACAGGTTTCATTTTAGAACGTCCGTTTACTTTTACCGATAACGGTTTTGCCGTAGCAACATCAAACATTAAATGAATAGAAGGTCCATACACATCGGCATCTAAAACTCCAACTTTAAAGCCCATTTTTGCCAAAGAAATGGCAGTATTTGCTGTAATAGTAGATTTTCCTACACCTCCTTTACCAGAAGCAATGGCGATAATATTTTGAATATTCGGAATTTCTTTTCCTTTAATTTGATTTGGATTTACCGTTTTAGGTTTTGCCACAACTTTAACATTCACCTTTACATCAATCTTTTGATTTACATGTTGATGAATGGCTTTTACAACCTCAACCTCTACTTTCTTTTTTGCTTGTAAGGTTGGGTTGCTAATCGTTACATCTACAATAACTTCATCGCCAAAAGTAACTATATTGGTAATATTATTGTTTTCTACGAGGCTTTTACCTTCACCTGGTTCGGTAATAGACTCTAATGCTTTATATATGTTTTGTTTTGTAAAATTCATTTTACAGTTTTTATGCTTAAAATTAAGCCACAAAGATACCAATTTGAACTTGATAAAGAAAGGAATGTAACCTTGGTTACAGAGAAAGTCTTACTTTTTTATTTGTAAATTTTTACAAAATTAGGAAATATTCGGATAAATTGTATATTTGTAATTATATGTAAATTTTTATATAATTAGGAAATAACTTTAAATTATGATTGAAAAAGCTCCGAAAATTAATATCGATAATAGCCAAATATTTTCTAAAGCGTATATTAATTTAACGCAAAAATTTAATGATAGCTCTATAAACAGAATTGAAAAAGACTACCTTTATTGGGATAAGGTTAAATATTTAGAATATAAAGGAAATTTATCTGTTCAAGACCTTTGGGAGTACATAAAACACAGAAGGTTTAATCGCCAAAAAAGTCTTTATTTTAATGAGAAGAAAAGGTTGTGGTGTCATTACAATATTAATGATTTTCTTCAACAAAAATTACATTATTTAGATTTTAATTTTGGTGCAGGTTTACAAAAAGAACAGCTACTTTCTGATTTACAAAAAGAACAATATTTAAACAATGCATTGATGGAAGAGGCCGTGTTTTCTTCGATGATAGAAGGTGCTACCACAACTCGTGTCAAGGCTAAAGAGATGTTACGTAAAAATAGAAAGCCTAAAACTCATTCTGAGCAAATGATATTGAATAATTACAATACTATTCAATACATCAGCGAACAGAAAGAAGAAGATCTTACTATTGAAAAAATTTTTGAACTCCATCAGTTAGTTACTGAAAACACTTTAGAAAATAACGCTATAGGAAGTTTTAGAAAAACTAATGATGTAAATATTGTTCATCAAATTACAGGAGAAATCGTTCATACACCTCCAAATTTTGAAGAATTGAGTGATTTAATGTCTTCTTTTATTACATTTTTTAATCACAACCCAAAAGAAAATTTTATTCATCCCATTGTAAAAGCAAGTATATTGCATTTTTTGATTGGATATATTCATCCTTTTGTAGATGGAAATGGTAGAACAGCGAGAGCTGTTTTTTATTGGTATTTATTAAAAAACGGATATTGGTTAACGGAATATTTATCTATTTCGAGAGTAATTATGAAAAGCAAAAGTCAATATGAAAAAGCGTATTTATATACAGAAATTGATGAAATGGATATAACATATTTTATTCATTATCAAGTAAAAGTATTAGTACGTGCATTTGAGGAGTTAAAAGAATATGTAGCTAAAAAGAAGATAGAAGAAAAAGAAATGCTAAAATTTCTAAAACATGATGATATTAACGAAAGACAAGCAACTGTTTTATTCAAATTAGAAAAAAAAGCAACAAAATACTTTACCGTAAAAGAAATAGAAAACACTTTTAATATCACAAATCAAACAGCAAGAACCGATATTGAAGCGTTGGTAGAAAAAGGGTTTTTACAAAAAAAAGCCATCAATAAAAAAAGCTTTCACTATTGGAAAGGGAACAATTTTGATACAACCTTTTTATAAACTGTTACTTCAAATATTTTTTATCAACAATAAAAGTTCCGAAAGGAATTACGGATGCAATTAAAACAAACCAAAACGTTTTTCCCTCCCATTTTTGTTCATTTTTTAGCATAAACGCCAAAATAACATAGACAACAAACAGCATACCATGTGGCATTCCTAATAATTTTACATACGATTCATCATCGCCAAAATATTTAACAGGAACCGCAATAAATAACAGCATTAAGTAAGAAATTCCTTCTAAATAACTGATAATTCTAAAGATATTTTTCATTTTTACGTTTTTAGATTGAGGGGCAAATATACCATTTAGATTCCCTATTTTTGTTGATGATATGAAAAACTCTTCTGTTAAAATAACCACCGAAAAACTTGATTTAAACGAATGCTATCGGTTTGTTGCCGATGCTTCTTGTGGCGGAATAGCCGTTTTTGTAGGTACTGTGAGAAATAGTACTGAAAATAAAAAAGTGACAAAATTAGATTTTTCTACCTATAAACCGATGGCAATCAAAGAGATTCAGAAAATTGCAGATTTAGCTCTTAAAAAATTCGACATCAAAAAAATTGCCATTCACCATGCAGAAGGCATGTTACAAATTGGCGATATACCTGTAATTATTACTGTTGCTTCTCCTCACAGAAAAGCCGCTTTTAAAGCTTGTGAATTTGCTATTGATGCCTTAAAAAAAACCGTTCCTATCTGGAAAAAAGAACATTTTTCTGATGGTGAAGTATGGGTAAATGCACATCCGTAAACTTTTAATACGTTTTCTTAGGCTATTAAATTCTTTATTTTCTACTATTTGCTTTTTTAATATACTTTTCTAAAGCCATAGTCATAGAAGGAGTTTCTGGTGTTGGTGCAATGATATCACATTTTAACCCAGCTGCTTCTGCTGCTTTTACAGTCGTGTTTCCAAAAACGGCAATTCTAGTGTTGTTTTGTTTAAAATCAGGAAAGTTTTTATACAAAGACTCAATACCTGAAGGGCTAAAGAACACTAAAATATCATAAAAAACATCTTCTAAGTCAGACAAATCGCTCACAACGGTTTTGTACAAATCTGCTCTTGTCCAATTTAATCCTAATTTATCTAATTCGGTTGGAATAGAAGGTTTTAGTTTATCAGATGAAGGTAATAAGAATTTTTCGCTACTATGTTTTTTAAACAACTTTGCCATTTCTGGGAACGTTCTTTTACCAACATAAATTTTACGCTTTCTATAAACCACATATTTTTGTAAATAATAAGCCACCGCTTCAGATTGACAAAAATACTTCATAGTATCTGGCACTTTAAAACGCATTTCTTCAGCAATTCTAAAATAATGATCTACAGCGTTTCTACTGGTAAGTATAATAGCTGTAAAACTATTTAAATCTAATTTTCTTGCTCTAACTTCTTTGGCTTCTATTCCTTCAACATGAATAAAACAACGGAAATCAATTTTAACTTTTTGCTTATCTGATAAGTCAAAATATGGAGAAGTTTCTGTTTTTGGTGCTGGTTGTGATACTAAAATAGTTTTCACTTTCATATTATGCTTTCTTTTTTATTTAAACCATCCATTTAAATAACACCAGTAAAGGCGCAATTTCAAGAGCGCAAAGGTACAAAATAAAATAAAACAACTCGCTTGAAATCAGGTTTTTGTTATTTTCAAATAGAATAACAAATCTTAACACTAAGAAGAACACTATAAAACCACCCAAAAACCAGCTGTTTTCAAAGCTGTAGAAATACACAATTAATAGTACATAAAAAACAATTGAGAGGTTATAAAAATACATTTTATTTGCAAAAAAGAAAATATGTAAAGTGCTTTTTAAAGAAAATAAATGTAATAATAGAAAGGTTACAATGCTTTTTACAAAAAGAAAACTAAAAACAACTAAAAAAACAAGAAAAAACGAGTTTAAACCCATTAAATTAGCCATAGAATTCTGATGTTTAAAAATTAGAATAACGAAAGAAATTGTTAAGGAAGAAAACAAGAAAAGGGTCATTTCAAATAATGAGAAAAGAGCCTTGTTTTTTTCGCTTTCTAATTCTACAAAACCTTTATTAAACAAAGAAAACGCAACTCCTTTTAATAAAGTAGGATTTAGTGTTTTTAAAAAAAATAGTAAAAAAAAACAAAAAAGCATCACATAAGTAATCCAATTATGATGAGAAAAATCTCTTAATATTGCTTCCATTTGTTCTTTTAAACTTAACACAAATTTAGGAATAAATTGATGTATATTTGCCCTTATTGAAACAGAATTTTCAGATAAATGTCAGACGCATTAATTATCATCCCTACTTATAACGAAAAAGAAAATATTGAAGCAATACTTAGAGCTGTATTTTCATTAAAGAAACCGTTTGATGTTTTGGTTGTTGATGATAACTCTCCCGACAAAACCGCCGCAATTGTTGCCGATTTACAAAAAGAATTTCCGAACAACCTTTTTTTAGAAAATCGAAAAGAAAAAAACGGTTTAGGAACTGCTTATATCCACGGATTTCAATGGGCTTTTCAACATCAATATGAATATATTATTCAAATGGATGCCGATTTTTCTCACAATCCAAATGATGTTCCAAAACTCTATGAAGCTTGTAAAAACAATGGATTTGATGTCGCCATCGGATCAAGATACGTAAACAATCAAGTAAACGTAGTTAATTGGGATATGAAACGATTATTATTGTCTTATTTTGCCTCTAAATATGTGCGATTTATTACCAGAATCCCTGTAAACGATACGACTGCTGGTTTTGTTTGCTACAAACGAAAAGTGTTAGAAACCATACATTTAGAAAAAATTAAATTTGTAGGATATGCATTTCAAATTGAAATGAAATTTAAAGCTTGGAAGCACAAATTTAATATTAAAGAAATTTCCGTAATCTTTACGGATAGAAAACTAGGAAAATCAAAAATGGACGGAAGTATTATTTACGAAGCTATTTTTGGTGTTATAAAAATGAGTTTAAAAGGAATACGATGAGTTACTTGCTTAAAAATGCACAAATAATTAATGAAAACAAGGTTTTTATTAGCGATGTTTTTATTGAAAACGAAATGATTACACGCATTTCTAAAAATATTCAGCCAGCACCAAACACAACCGTAATTGATGCAACAGGTAAATTATTAATACCTGGTTTTATTGATGACCAAGTACATTTTAGAGAACCTGGATTAACACACAAAGCCAATATAGCTACCGAAAGTAAAGCGGCAATTGCTGGCGGAATTACTACGTTTATTGAAATGCCCAACACCGTTCCGCAAGCTACCACACAAGAATTATTAGAAGAAAAATTTAAAATAGCAGCAAAAACATCGTATGCTAATTATTCATTTATGTTTGGTGGCACGAATGATAATTTAGACGAATTACTTAAAACTGATCCAAAAAAAGTAGCGGCAATTAAGTTGTTTTTAGGCTCATCAACAGGCAATATGCTGGTAGATAACGAAGCCGTTTTAGAAAAAATATTTTCATCAACAAAGATGTTAATTGCCGTACATTGCGAAGACGAAGCTACTATTAGAAAAAATACAGCAATCTATACAGCAAAATTTGGCGATGATATTCCTATAAAATTTCATCCCGTTATCAGGAGCGAAGAAGCTTGTTATTTATCATCTTCAAAAGCGATAGCCTTAGCGAAAAAAACAGGTGCAAGATTGCATGTTTTTCATTTGTCAACCGAAAAAGAAACGCATTTATTTCGCAATGACATTCCGCTTGAAGAAAAACAAATTACAGCAGAGGTTTGTGTGCATCATTTGTGGTTTACAGATGCCGATTATGATACAAAAGGCACTTTGATTAAATGGAATCCTGCCGTAAAAACCGCAGCAGATAAAAACGGTTTATGGAAAGCCTTGTTAGACGATAGAATTGATATTATTGCCACCGATCATGCACCACATACTAGCCAAGAAAAAGATAATACTTATACGAAAGCTCCTAGCGGAGGTCCGTTAGTACAACACGCTTTATTGGCAATTTTAGAGAAGGTAAAAGAAGGTGTTATTTCTATCGAAAAAGCCGTTGAAAAAATGTGCCATAATCCTGCAAAAATTTATCAAATTGAAAAAAGAGGCTTTATTAAAGAAGGTTTTTATGCCGATTTAGTATTGATTGATACCCAAAAAAAACAAACCATTTCTAAAGAAAATATATTGTACAAATGTGGTTGGTCTCCTTTTGAAGGAACAACCTTTTCATCAACAATAACTCATACTTTTGTCAACGGAAATTTAATGTACAAAGAAGGTGTTTTTAATGAAAAAACAAAAGGAAAACGTATCACGTTTAATAGATAAATTATGAAGAAAAAAGCACTTGTTTTATCGTTACTCATTTTGTTTTCTTGCTCTAGCAATACTATTTACAAAGCGCCCGAAGATTTGATTCCTAAAGACACAATGGTGTCTTTAATTACCGATATGATTATTGCCACTTCTTCTAAAAATGTGAAGAACAAAAATTTACAACGCAAAATTAATTACATGCCTTTTGTGTATGATCAATATAAAATTGATAGTACCCGATTTATAAAAAGCAACATCTATTATATGTCTAAAATAGACGAATATCAGGTGATTTTTGAAGAAGTGAAAAGAAAATTAACCGTATTGCTAGAGAAATATAAAAAAAGAAAAGATTCTTTAAAAAAGAAAAAAATCTCGATTGAAGATAAAATTAAACTCAAAGAACATACGTTAGAAAAAGGTTTCTCTAAAGATAAATTTCTTAAACAAAGAAAAAGAGCAACTCCTATTAAAAAGAAAATGCCTTTAAAGATTGTTAAAGAGTAAATTGCCTACACACTTTTTTAATAACACTATCAACAGCTGTAAACTTAAAAGATAATAACTTTTCTATCTTTTCTGATGAATATACTATTTTACTATGTGCCGATTTTGCCGATTGTTTC
>CAMZMA010000092.1 GCA_947311815.1 uncultured Flavobacteriaceae bacterium | reverse complement strand
ATTTAAAAATGGTTAGTTTACCAAATAAAAATGTACTCATTAATCTTAAAAAAGGCTTGATAGAAAGTTGTCCTTTTATTTCCAAGAAAAGAAAAGAAAAAATGAAATTATTGTTAATTAAAATGAGCTAAAAGGTAAAATGCTTTCATTTCATAACAAAAATATCATAATTTTATTAAAATCTTTTGTGTTAGGAGGAGCAGAAAAACAAGCTATTTATTTAGCCAATTACTTACAAAACAAAAGAGGGTGTAATGTGTATGTTTACGCATATATAAAAGCAGAAAACTCTGCTTTATTTTATAATGAGTGTGAGAAATATCAGTTAAAAAACCTTTTTGTGGTTAAAAACCCATTGAGTGCTTCGGGAAAGTTTAAATACCTAAAAAGACGAGTTAAAATTGTATTATTCGGATTAAAACTAAGAAAGCACCAACCTGATATTATCATTCCGTATTTGAATCCGCCTTCTATTATTGCGAGTTTATCGTATAAAATTGCAGGAGCTAAATTTACTTTTTGGCATCACAGAGGTGCCGATTATTATAGAAATGATAAAATTGAGCAAAAAGCAGTACAAAAAGCGCCTTTTTTTATAGCCAATTCTCAAAATGGAGTAGCCGAATTGCAGCAGCAATTTAATGTTCCAAAAAAGAAACTCTTTTTTTTTCCCAACTTTTCTACAATTGAAAAAGTTAATAAAAAATCGAATCTTCCTATCAAAGAGCAATTAAAAAATAAAATTGTAATTGGTATGATTGCGCATTTTAGAGAAGAGAAATATCAGCAACTTTTAGTAGAGTCGTACTTGCAATTAAGAAAACAGCATACTAATGTTCATTTAGTACTGGTCGGAAATGTATTACATCAACCAAAAGAACAAGAACGATTTGATGTTTTAAAAAATTACATAAAAACACATCAATTAACAAATTATATAACCATTTTGCATAACACAAATGCAACAGAAGTTTTACCATTATTAGATATTGGCGTGTTGGCTTCTAAAACCGAAGGAATGCCCAATGTAATTATGGAATATATGGCGTACAGTTTACCTATTGTTACAACAAATCATGCTGGTTGCATTAGTTTGTTAGGAGAAAAATATCCGTATTTTATAGAAAATAAAGTAAAGGAGTTGACAGAAAAGCTAGATATATTCATTTCTGACAAAAAGGAAAGCGAAAAAATAGGAAGTTTAAATCATCAAAAATTAGTCAATAATTTTAGTATTGAGAACTATCTTATTACATTACAAAAAAAATTAAAAGGATAAGTTTTTATGTGCGGAATTTCAGGAATTATCAATTACAACACCTCTAAAAATATTTCTAAAAGAGAACTAGAAAATATTACCGATATAATTGCCCACAGAGGACCTGATGGCGATGGATTTTGGCATCACAAAAATATCGGTTTTGGTCACAGACGTTTGTCTATTATTGATATTGATGGAAGTTCGCAACCCATGAAAATAGATGATGATAAATTTGTAATTACGTATAACGGAGAAATTTACAATTATTTAGAACTCAAAAAAACACTACAAAAAACAGGTTTTTCATTTAAAACTTCAGGAGATACCGAAGTAATTTTAAAAGCCTACCAACATTGGGGAACGAAGTGTGTAGAAAAATTTAGAGGCATGTTTGCTTTTGCCATTGCAGATTTGGTGAAAAACGAAGTTTTTATTGCAAGAGATCATTTCGGTATTAAGCCGTTGGTGTATTATCAAGGCAATGACTATTTTATGTTTGGTTCAGAAATTCAGCAGTTTCCAACACATCCTCAGTTTAAAAAAAAGCACAATGCACAAGCCATTTCAGAATATGTGAAATTCGGTTATATTCCTGCACCCTTAACCATCTATAAAAATCTACACAAATTAGAACCAGGAAACTTTTTAAGACTTAATTTTGAAGGAAAAATCATAGAACATACCGAATATTATGATATTAAATTTCGACCAAATCACAAGATAAAATACAACGATTGGGTAGCGCAAGTAGAAGAAACGATTGATACATCAGTAGCGTATCATAAAATTGCTGATGTTCCTTACGGAGCTTTTTTATCGGGCGGAATTGATTCGAGTTTAATCGCTTCATCGTTAGCAAAACACGGTAAAAATGTAGATGTGTTTACGATGGGATTTAAAAATGCCGAATTTAATGAAGTTCCGTTTGCCAAAGAAGTTGCCGAAAAATACAATTTAAAACATCATATTGAGTATATTGATATGAATGATATGGAAGCAGTCTTTCCGAAATTGATACAACATTACGGAGAGCCTTTTGCCGATAGTTCTGCAATTCCTACCTATTATATTACCAAAAAAATTAGAGAATATTTACCTGTTGTTTTGTCTGGAGATGGTGGTGATGAAGCTTTTGGAGGTTATTATAGTTATCAAAATTTTTTAAAAATAGCGAACCCATCAGCTCCAAAACATCAGTATAAAAATCAGCTTAAAAAAGTGTTGAAGCACTTTGGTAAAACCTATAAAACTACTCCGAGAAATCCCAATTTAACCGATTGGATAAATTTGGTAAGTTATTATACCGAAGCTCAAACCAATACGATTTTTAATAAAGAAACACTAAAAAATATTGACATTGAAGGTAATTCATATCAAAAATGGTATCAAAAAGCAAAAGAACAAAACTTAGACTTATATAGTACCGCAAGTTATTTAGATTATAAAACCTATATTCACGGAGATATTTTAACCAAAGTTGACATTGCAGCAATGATGAATAGTTTAGAGGTAAGAACACCTTTAATAGATGTTGATGTGATTAATCTAATGGCACAAACACCTACAAAACATAAAATTTCTAGAAATTACGACGGTTCTTGGCAAAAGAAAAAACTCTTAAATACGATTGCCGAAAAACGATTTGGAAAAGCATTTGTGAAAAGAAAAAAACAGGGATTTTTTGTACCACAAGAGCAAT
>CAMZMA010000091.1 GCA_947311815.1 uncultured Flavobacteriaceae bacterium | reverse complement strand
GGGGGCAATGCCAGATTGGTCTAGTATTTTGTTTCTACCATCTCTTGTTAACCATTGACCATTTCTATTATAAATATCTCCACCTTGTTTCATATCCCAAAGCATATAAAAGTTAAAACCTTTATAACTAAAGTTATTTCTAATACCTAATTTAAAATCAGGAGTAGAGTTTCCTATTTCACTAATTAAAGTTGAACCATCAGCAGCTGTTTGTATAATTCCTGCTTCATTTTTTGTCCCAATAGCATCTGCTCTTACTACAATACCGTCTTTATTTACAACATAATCACTAATTGTTGTTCCAGAAGGTAGTTGGTTTGCCATATCACTTAATGAAGTAACAAATTTTCTACCATACATAGTACCAAATTCAATACCTTCTTCTAATCTAAAAATTTGACCATTTCCAGGCCCAACAGTTCTTGGACTAATGTCTAATTTGTCTATGGTGTTTTGCGTTTTTTCAAACACTAATCCCATATCCCATTTAAAGTCAGAATCCTTAATTATTTTAGCGTCTAGAGCTAATTCAATAGTATTGAATTTAACAGTTCCAATGTTTTGAAATTGGTTTTCATAATTTTGACTTGGTGAAAATAAATTTACTAACATAAATTGATCTTCAGTTTTTGCATTAGAATAAACACCTTCTAAGTGAAATCTATCTAAAAAATCAGTACTTAAACCTACTTCAAACTCTGTAGTTGTAGAAGGCTTTAAGTTAGGGTTTGCTTTTGTTCTGCTACTACCTAAATTTCCATTAGAAATCGGAATTCGTTCATATTGCCAATTGTATTGAGGTCTTTGACCTGCAGTACCATAAGCAGCGTGTATTTTTAGTTCTTGCACACCTGGAATATCAAAGTCTTTTGAAATTCTATATGCACCAGATACTCTAAAGTAATTGTGAGTTCTTTGTTCAGCACCAAATAATGAAGATTGGTCAACTCTAAACATACCATCAAAGATATATCTATCTTTATAATCAATACCTGCAATGATAAAATAGTTTTTTGCTATAGCTTCTTTTCCATCGGAACCTATAAAAACAGTACTATAATTGTCTAAAGAAACTAAGTTCTGTCCATTATATACTTCATTTTGACCACTACCATAATAATAATCATAAGATGAGTTCTCTAATAGATAACTGATTTTAGAAGTCACAGTTAAATCATCACCAAAATCTTTTCTTAAATTTAAAGTTAATTGAGCTTTTTGAGATGTATTTCTGTAAGAAGATATAGCATAGTCACCTGTAATTCTTTGAGAAAATAAGTCTTGTTGAGTTCCTCCACTTGTTAAAACATTTGAAGATCTGTAGTCTGTTCTTCTAGAATCAATCGATTCAATAGAGTATTCCATGTCTAAATTAGCCCAATCAGAAAAACGAGTATTAAGCTTATACCCTCCTAAAAATTTTACTTGTTTTGTAAGTTCAGGATTTGATGATAATGGATATAAAGGATTTGTTACAGTAGGAGCCCAAAGATTAGGAACTACTTGATATGGAGTCCCATCAATATTAGGAGCTCTTAAGTTTATATCAGGGTCTGTTACAGAAAGTGCAAAAAAGATTCCATTACTACCACCAGGTGTGTGATTGAAAGAACGAGAAAATTGATTTCTAGCACTAAACTTTAACCAATCGTTTATTTGTATATCTCCATTAAGTCTTGCAGAAACTCTTTCATAACCAATAGTTTCTTTTAAAACCCCATTAGTGTTGTTTTTTTCTGCAGAAAAATAAATATTAGAATTTTCATTTGCAGCAGATACAGATGTGTATAATACTGAATTAAAACCAGTTGTAAAAAATTGTTTTTGAGGATCATAATATACGCCATAAGGGTTGTCAGCATAATCATCTGCTTTGTCTATTCTACCACCAGATACATTGGCATAATTAGAACCGTCATAATTTGCTGGGTAATTAACTCCAGCATATTTAGTGTAAATTCCTTTTACACTTTCCCAATCTGGAGCTAATTCATAGGCGTGTGATTTGTTTAACTCTATAAAATTGTTAATTTTAGAAGTTCCTAATTCACTTTTTACTGTAACAGCAATTTTACCAATTTTTCCTTTTTTAGTAGTTACAACGATAACACCGTTACCAGCTCTTGAACCATATAGTGCAGAAGCAGAAGCTCCTTTAACTACTTCAAAAGAAGCAATATCATCTGTGTTAACATCTTGTAATCCTCCTTCTACAATTACACCATCAACAATGATTAATGGAGCTTGAGAACCAAATATATTAGTTGCTCCTCTTAATTGTATGGTAGCTCCTGAACCTGGTTGCCCGAAATTAGTTACGGTTACACCAGCTACTTTACCTTGTAGTACACTTGCAGCTGAACTGGTTGGTACATTCTCTAAATCTTTAGAGCTTACTTTATTTACAGTTACTGAAAGTTTTTTTCTACTAGTAGCTCCAGCAACACCAGTTACTACAATTTCATCTAAAACTTCACCACCTTCAACCATTTTTACATTAATTGTGTTTGATGAACCAACTATTTTTTCAACAGTTTTCATTCCTAAATAGCTAAAAACAAGTATATC
>CAMZMA010000090.1 GCA_947311815.1 uncultured Flavobacteriaceae bacterium | reverse complement strand
GGAGATTCTTTAATAAATTTAGGCGCCGTTTGTGGTGGTGCAAGATGTAACATATCAAAAGGCATTTCTATAACAGAGTCTCCAGACATTTTTTCTCCAATCGCATTTCCTTCATTAATCACACATTGATTATCTCCTGTTCCTACAGCTTTAAAAGTGACAACCCTATTCTCGCCGTCAATTTTTACAGGGGCATAAAAAGGTTTAAAGTGCATGCCATAATTTGCAATTACTTTCATTAGCGTTTCTGCAACAGGTTTAATTCCAAAAATTACAGAACCTGGTGTAGCAAAAACAACATTAGACTTACTTTGCAAACCGTTTTTCTTTAGATAATCGGCTACCATATAAGCAATTTTTTGAGGAGCACCACCACATTTAATAGGTGTAGTTGGTTGTGTAAAAACAGCATTTCCTCCTTTAAAATTTTTCAACACTTCCCAAGTATGTTTAGAGTCGGTATAATTACTACACACCACACCTTTTCCTAAAGATTCGGTTAAACCTTCAATTAAAGAAGTATCCATAATTAATCCTGGAGCTACTATTAAATAGTCATAGGTTAACTCTCCGTTAGATTTGGTAGCAACCGAATTATTATCAGGATTAAACGATGTAGCAAAATCTTGAATCCATGTTGCTCCAGAAGGAATTAATGAAGCCATTGGTCTTGCAGTTTTATCATAATCATAGGTTCCTGCACCAACAAGTGTCCATGCTGGTTGATAATAATGTGTGTCGGCAGGATCTATAATTCCTATCTTTAGTTTACTGTCTTTTTTTAGTAACTGAGAAGCGGTCATGATTCCTGCTGTACCTGCTCCTATTATTAATACTTGATAATGTTTACTCATAAGTTTATTAGTTTTTGTTAGTTTTTAGAAAACCCGATAAAGTTAATTATCTATTTTGTAAAATTATGCAACATTTGTTACATAAGCAATGTTTTTTTAAGATTTTGACATATTTTTACCGCTTATTTTAGATTATACATAATAAAATAACTTTTTTTAAAACAAAAAACCATCAATAAAATTGATGGTTTAAAAAATGAACTCTCTTTAAAAAATTAATTTTGTGATTTACAAGTGTTTACACCAAAAATAGTGTATAACGGGCAAAAATTAATGAAACTTGTTACTACAAAGATTCCTGCTAATGCGTACAAAACCATTGTCATTGTTCCTTCTACAACTTTAAAATACCCTAAAGCAACAAAAATTGCTGCTAAAATAAATCTGATAATTTTATCAGTACTTCCCATGTTTTTTTTCATGATACTTGTTTTTAATTGATTACTACTCTTTAATTATATGACAAAATTAGAATTTGTATTTTGCAAAACTTGTGACCCTTGTTACAACTTCAAAAAAAATGTCAATAAAAAACTTAAAAAAACAAATAGGTAACGTAGATATTTATTTGTTAGATCAAATTTTAAAAGAACGTTTTGCTCAAAATCAAACTATTTTTGATGCGGGTTGTGGCAACGGACGAAACTTACAGTGGTTTTATCAAAATAAATACACTATTTACGGTATAGATACTGATAAAGAAAAAATAAACAATGTAAAAACTATTTTTTCGTCTCAAAAAAATCATTTTTCTACTCAAAATTTACAGCAATTATCTTTTAAAGACAATACGTTTGATCATACTATTTGTAATGCGGTACTACATTTTGCAAAGAGCGAAAACCATTTTTTGAAAATGTTTTCAGAATTGGTAAGAGTTACTAAAAATCAAGGAGTTATTTTTATCAGAATGACCTCTGTTTTTGGAATTAAAAAACATATTACCTATCTTGCTGACGGAAATTACAAATTACCCGATGGTACAACACGTTTTTTACTGACTAAAAAACTACTAAAAACCATTACAAAAGAACACACCATACAATTTGTAGAACCCATAAAAACAGTAAACGTTAACAACCAAAGATGTATGACAACGCTTGTTTTAAAAATACTTATGTAACAAAAGTTACATAGTTAAACAACTATAATTAACTAATTTAGCAATCTTAAACTACTACAATCTACATGAATCGAAGAAAATTTATAAGCAAAACTGCTTTAAGTTCTATTGCTGCCGTTATTGGTATTGATATTGTTTTTGGAAACAATATGATAGAAGGATATCAACCATTAGCTTTACAAGACCCAAATCCTTTTAAAATGTTTGGGTTAGATAATGAAATGGTAGTTTTAAACGACAAACCTTGGAATATTGAAGCAAAAGCCCATTTATTGGATGATAAAATCACACCTAACAAATCAATGTTTATCAGAAATAACGGTCTCATTCCTAAAAATATTGATGTAAAAAAATGGACATTAACTATTGACGGAGAATCTGTTAAAGAAACCAAAGTTTATACTTTAGAAGAATTAAAATCAAAATTTAAACATTACACTTATCAACTTACTTTAGAATGCGGTGGTAATGGACGAAGTGAATTTAATCCGCCCGCAAAAGGAAATCAATGGACCATTGGTGCTGTTGGTTGTGCTTTATGGACGGGTGTCCGTTTACGAGATGTTTTAGAAGATGCAGGTATTAAAAGTAACGCTGTTTATACAGGATACCATTCTGCCGATTTACACCTAAGTAGAAATCCTGATAAAGAACCTATTTCTAGAGGAGCACCGATGAAAAAATCGTTAGAAGATGAAACACTCATCGCTTTTCAAATGAACGGAAAAGATATTCCTTTAGCTCATGGATATCCATTAAGAATGGTTGCAGGTGGTTGGCCAGCATCGGTTTCTGGTAAATGGCTAGAAAGAATTAGCATCAGAAATAAAGTGCATGATGGCACTAAAATGAAAGGAACTGCATATAGAGTGCCTAAACATCCTGTAGCTCCTGGAGAAAAAGTGAAACATGAAGATATGGGCATTATTGAATCGATGCCTGTAAAATCTTTAATTACGTATCCTAAAACAGGGGCAACTATAAAAGAAGGAAAAAAATTAAGCATTCGAGGTCATGCTTGGGCAGGAGATTTAGAAGTGGCAAAAATGGAATATTCTATCGATTTTGGCTCAACTTGGAAAACCTGTGCCTTAACAAAACCTGTCAATCGTTTAGCGTGGCAACATTTTTCTGCCGAAGTTAGTTTTCCTAAAACAGGATATTATGAAGTTTGGGCAAGAGCAACAGATACTAATGGTAAAGCACAACCCATGTTATTACCAGGTTGGAATCCGAAAGGATATTTAAACAATGCATGTCATAGAATTGCCATAAAAGTTAAGTAGTTATGTCTGATCAAAAATCAACCATAAAAAAGGCGGAAAGACTCGCAACTATTGCAACACTTTTATTAGTTTTTGCAGGTATTGGCGTAATTTTCTTGCAATTTGATCCAGAATTATCACTTTTTAAAAGCGATAAAAACCCTATTGCTCTAACGGAACAAGTAGCAGAAGACGAAGATAGAATTGAAAACGGAATTCATGTAAGAACAGGATTAAAAGACGCTGAAGGAATGATGACAGTAGTAAATAACTGCACCAATTGTCATTCGGCAAAATTAATCATGCAAAACAGGATGAACAAAGAGCGTTGGAACACTACTATTAAGTGGATGCAAGAAACTCAAAACTTATGGGACTTAGGTAAAAACCAAGAAATCATAGTAAATTACCTAGTTAAAAATTACCCCATATTAAAAAAAGGACGAAGAGAAATGTTAAAAAACATTGATTGGTACAACTTATAAATCAAAACAATTATATAACAAAAATTAAATAAAACAATTATGCAAAAATACATAGATGCATTTACAAATGCTTTTTCAGGAACTGTAGATTGGACGATGAGGTCGATCCTTTTTGATGTGCCTTGGTACACTAATTATTTCTGGGGTTTAACAGTAATTTCTCTAGTAGTTTGGTTACTAGAAATGGCTTTTCCTTGGCGAAAAGAACAATCAATTTTTAGAAAAGATTTTTGGTTAGATGCTTTTTATATGTACTTTAACTTCTTCATTTTTTCTATTGTAATTAGTGGTGTGTACACCGTTTTAGGATTGGCTTTCGGAGAGATTGGAATTACCTCAAAATCGTTATCAATTATTGACATGACAAGTTGGTCAAATTGGGCGCAACTAATCGTGTTTTTTATCATTTTAGATTTTGTGCAATGGTTTACTCATGTTGTTTTACATAGATATGAGTTTTTATGGAATTTCCATAAAGTGCATCATTCGATAAAAGAAATGGGATTTGCAGGTCATTTACGTTATCACTGGATGGAAAACATTATTTACAAGCCTCTAAAAACAGTTGGCGTTATGTTAATTGGTGGTTTTGAACCAGAGCAAGCGTTTATCGTTCACTTTATTACCATTGCTATTGGACACTTAAACCACGCAAATATTAAAATAACTTGGGGTCCATTAAAGTACGTTTTTAACAATTCTGTAATGCACTTATACCATCACGTAAAAGCATTACCATCTAGCCACGGACATGGTGTTAATTTCGGAATTAGTTTAAGTCTTTGGGACTACATCTTTAAAACAGATTACATACCAGAAGATAGTGGTAAAATTGAATTAGGATGGGAAAATGACGAGAATTTCCCTCAAGATTTCTTAGGACAATTAGTTACTGGTTTTGTGAAAGAGAAGGAGTAGTTAGTAGTTAGTAATTAGTGGTTAGTAATTAGTGGTTAGTGGTTAGTGATTAGTGATTAGTGATTAGTGATTAGTAACTAGTTAAAAAAAGCATTTTCAATTTCAATTGAAAATGC
>CAMZMA010000089.1 GCA_947311815.1 uncultured Flavobacteriaceae bacterium | reverse complement strand
TCTTCGGCAGGAGTAGAGGAGAAGAATTTAATATGCCCGCTTGTGGTTCTTAATTTTTCTTGTGCAAAAGAAGCTACTGAAATTAAAAGTATAAGTGATAAGAATAATTTTTTCATAATATGATTATTTAAATTTTTGTTCACTTAGTAAGACGATAGTTTGTTTTTAAACTTACACTTTTTTAAAAAAAAAATTAAGAACCACAAGCGGGCATATTAAATTCTTCTCCTCTACTCCTGCCGAAGATATTGAAGCAAATAATTACAAAGTAATTAGCAAGATTACTACAGAAACAGGCGTATTAGTATTTTCTGTACCCATGCAAAGTTTTGAGTTTGAAAAAGCTTTGATGCAAAAACATTACAACTCAAAAAAGTTTTTACACACTAAAAAGTATCCTAAAGGGAAATTTAAAGGAACTATTTCTAATCTTTCTGCTATTAATTTCAGTAAAGACGGTACTTATGAAGCGATGGTTTCGGGAGATTTAACCATTCATGGTGTCACTAACAAAGTATCAGAAAAAATCACGCTTACAGTAAAAGATGGAGCTGTTATGGGAATGACCGAATTTAATATCACCTTGGCAGATTACGGTGTTGTTTTCAAAAAAGGGAAACCTTCTAAAAACATTGCAAAAACCGTAAAAATAACTGCACATTTAAACTATACAAAACAGTAAAATGAAGTCTAAAATATTCAAAATAATAGGCGTTTTAGCAATTATTGGTATCGGAGTTTTTATATACCTTTGGTTTATGCCACATAGAAATGTACAAGCTACCAAAGCGTTTGCAACGGTTACAGCTACTTCTTTGGTACATGAATTTTTAACGGATAAAGAAAAAGCAAATGCTAAATATTTAGATAGCGATGAAGGCGAATCTAAAGTATTAATTATTACTGGGAAAATTGCTAAAATCTCTAAAGATCAATTAGGTCAAAACGTTGTGTTATTAAAAAACACTACCGAAAAAATGGGTGCTTCTTGTACGTTTACAGCTGACACCAACAATCAAGTGACCAACTTAAAAATAGGTGATGCAGTAAAAATAAAAGGCGTTATGCGCTCTGGTGCAGAATATGATGAAGATTTAGACTTGATTGAACATGTAATTGTAGAAAAAAGTGCGATTGTAAACTAATTTTCCCTAAAACAAAATCCCCCTAAATTGCCAAAAAGTGCTGACTTCCCTCCTTAAGAGTTAGCATTTTTTTTATATCAATTTCTATTATCCGATTAAAACTTACAACGACTCTAAAAAAGATATTCTTTAAAGAATTATTTGTCAAATAGTTACAATCAAATCTTTTATCTTGCGTCTTATAGTGAAACGGTTCTAGGTCTTTTAACTACATCAATTTATCACTACTTCTTATAAACCACACCGTTTTTCATCACAAAAACTACATTTTCCATGGTTTTAATATTTTTGATTGGGTTTTCATCAACCGCAATAATATCAGCAAAAAAACCTTTTTTAAGTTGCCCTAGTTCGGTATCCATTTTTAAAATTTTTGCATTGGTTATGGTGGCTGCTTGTAAGGTTTCCATTGCTGGCATTCCTGCTTCTACCATAAATCCAAATTCCTTTCCGTTTTGTCCGTGAGGAAAAACACCTGCATCTGTACCAAAGGCAATTTGCACACCTTTTTTATACGCCTTGGCAAAAGTTCCTTGTATTTGTGGTCCTACCGCCAAAGCTTTAGGCACAACAATGGCAGGATAAAATCCTTTAATTTTTGCTTTGTCAACCACTTCTTTACCCGCCGTAATAGTGGGTACTAAATAAGCGTTGTGTTGTATCATCAACTCCATGGTTTTATCGCTCATATAAGTACCGTGTTCTATGGTTGTTACGCCTCCAATAATAGCTCTTTGCATTCCTAAATCGCCATGAGCATGTGCTGCTACATGCATTCCGTAATCATTAGCGGTTTTACAAATTTCTTTAATCTCTTCAATAGTAAACTGCGGATTATCGCCGCTTTTTGCCAAACTTAACACACCACCAGTAGCTGTTATTTTAATACAATCTGCTCCGTTTTTATAGCGTTGTCTTACAGCTTTACGAGCATCGTTAACACTATTTACCACACCTTCTTTTGGTCCAGGATTTCCTATTAATTTTCTACTTCTTCCGTTGGTTGGGTCTGCATGACCTCCTGTAGTTCCGATGGCTTTTCCTGCTGTAAAAATTCTTGGTCCCATAATTTTCCCTGCATCAATTGCTTTACGTAACGAAATATTTACGCCCGAACCTCCTAAATCTCTAACCGTAGTAAACCCAGCTAATAACGTTGATTTCGCAAAACCTACCGAATTATACGCCACATCGGATTCGTTTAAAATATAGCCGTTAATTCTTGAGTTTTTATCGTATTCATGTTCTATATGAACGTGCATATCTATAAGACCTGGTAGCACAACTTTATTGCGTAAATCAATCGTTGAATCAACCTTATTTTTAGGCATTACATAGCCATTCATCACATCAACAATTTTGTTATTATGAACAATAATGGTTTTTTTCTTCAGGATTTTTCCTGATTTTGTATCGATTAATTTCCCGCATAAAATATAGGTGTTTTGGGCAGTTAAATTTCCTATCATCCACAGAAAAGAAATAAAAAGAAGTGTTTTTTTCATCATTTAAAGTTTTTAAGTTGATAAATGTACGTTTTTTCACACAACTCTAAATCATAAATTTGTAAGAACAAAAATAAAGTTGCATTTTTGAGACTAATTCTAACAAAAACTTTATGGAAGTTATATCGACTAATCTAATTGCCCGAAAAAGAATCAAATACTTTGGTAAAGGTTCTGAATTTGCACTTATCTACTTTAAAAATATCATTTTAACACTCATCACTTTTGGTCTCTATTATCCTTGGGCAAAAGTAGAAATGCTGAACTATCATTATCAATCAACAGAACTTGATAATTCTAGGTTTCAGTTTCATGCTACAGGAATTGAAGTTTTTAAAGGTTTTATAAAAATCTATGTTATTTTTATTCTCTTATACGGATTTTTAATCTACGCCTTACAAACAAGAAATGAAACTTTTTTACTCAGTGCTTTTGGTATTTTTTACCTGTTTTTTTTACTAATTATTCCTTTTGCCATTCATGGCGCTATAAGATATCGTTCATCTAGAAGCTCTTGGAAAGGCATTCACTTTAAATATCTAGGAGATAGAATGGAGTTCTTTTGGCTTTTTATAAAAGGCTTTTTTTTAACAATTATTACTCTTGGTTTTTATGGCGCTTGGTTTCAAATAGATATTAGAAAATACATTTTTAGTCATTTACGTTTTGGCGATTTATCTTTTAATTTCAAAGGAAAAGGTGGTGATTTATTTTGGATAAATGTAAAATTTATTCTCCTCTTTTATATTACCTTAGGAATTTACAGCTTTTGGTATTATAAAAATTTAATGCAATTCTACGTAGATAATACAGAAATTAATCAAAACGGAAAACCTGTACATTTTAGATTTACTATGAAAACGGGAGATGTTTTTGAGTTACTCGTTGTAAATTTTTTACTCATTTTATTTACTTTGGGTATTGCAACTCCTTGGGTTGCTGTTAGAACATTTAAATTTTTATTTCGTTTTATTGAAATTGAAGGAAATTTTGACACTAATACGATTCAACAAG
This sequence comes from uncultured Flavobacteriaceae bacterium, assembly GCA_947311815.1. GTDB lineage: Bacteria > Bacteroidota > Bacteroidia > Flavobacteriales > Flavobacteriaceae > Polaribacter. The sequence continues at coordinate 3,912 of CAMZMA010000089.1, read as the reverse complement.
TATCTCATGATGATTATGATGATGCCGCTGGCGATGATTTCTTAGATTTCTTAGACTTTGATTTGTTATAAAAATGTCATTCAAAGTAAATTATTTTGATGGAAAATCATCTAAAACTCAAAAAGCAACAGTTTCTCCTAATTCTTTAGGATGGAAAATTACGTATGTTAATGATATAGGAAATCAAATAAATATTTCTTGGGATATTAATGCAATTAAAAAATCTGAAGTTTATACAAAAGGATTTGTGTCTTTTACTTATGGAAAATTTTTTCCGTTTCAAAAAATAGAAAGCAACAATACTTCTTTTATAGATTACATAAACAACAGTCATCAAAAAAACCTAACCAATAAAGTAGATACATTTTTACATGGTTCTTTAAAAAAATCATTACTAATCCTTTTATTTATTTTAGTTAGTATCGGATCTGGAGTTTATTTTTATGCAATTCCTACAGTTGCTACTTCTTTTGTCAAAAATTTAAGTAAAAAAAATGTTATTGACTTTGGTGATTATGTTTTTAGCATTCTTAGTACTGATTTAGAAATAAATGATGATGCCTCTAAACACCTACAAAACTTTGTAGATGTTTTAAAAATTGATGCTGTTTTTCCTATTAAAACTTATGTTGTAGAAAGCAAGCAATTAAATGCTTTTGCGCTTTCTGGAGGCAAAATTGTAGTCTATTCTAATCTCCTAAAAAAAATTGAAAACGAAGCTCAGTTAACGGCACTAATTGCTCACGAAATTTCTCATATAGAAAACAGACATGTCTTAAAAAATGTGGCTCGAAATTTATCTGGTGCAATTTTTATTTCTGCTCTTTTTGGCGATGTTAGCGGTGTTACTGCTGTAATGGCAGATAATGCTCATATGTTTTCGCAACTTTCTTACACAAGAGATTTAGAAAAAGAAGCTGATGTTTTTGGTCTTAAAGTGATGAAAAAAAACGCAATTGACCAAAATGGAATGCCTCAACTTTTTAAAATCTTAAAAAAAGAATCATTAATTGATGTACCAACTTTTCTTAGCAATCATCCAATGTTAAAAGATAGAATACTTTATTCTCAAAAAATTGCTGATAAACAAACTAATATTGTCGAAAACAAATTACTAAAAGAAAAATGGAAAATTTTAAAAGCAAGCCTTATACAAACACCTCAAAAAGAAAGCACAAATGACTAAAAACATTGTAATAACAGGCACCAGTAGAGGAATTGGATTTGAATTGGCTCAAAAATTTGCAAATGACGGACATAAAGTACTTGCTCTATCAAGAAATACGAAACCTTTAAAAAAAATAAATCATAAAAATATTACTGTTTTATCGGTAGATTTAACGCAAGAAAATGACCTAAAAAAAGCTGCTGATTTTATAAAAACAAATTGGAAAAAAGTAGATATTTTAATCAATAATGCAGGAAAACTCATTAACAAACCTTTTACTCAACTAACTTCTGCCGATTTTTTAGAAGTTTATAACGTAAATGTTTTTGCAGTTGCTGCATTAACAAAACAACTCATTCCGTTTTTACAAAAAGGCAGTCATGTAGTTACTATTAGTAGTATGGGTGGCATTCAAGGAAGTTTTAAATTTGCTGGTTTAGCGGCGTATAGTTCTGCAAAAGGCGCTGTAATTACCTTATCAGAATTATTAGCCGAAGAATATAAAGAACAACACATAGCGTTTAATGTTTTAGCTTTAGGCGCTGTACAAACCGAAATGCTTGAAGAAGCTTTTCCTGGGTACAAAGCACCACTTTCTGCCATAGAAATGGCAAATTATATTGCCGATTTTGCACTAACAGGCAATACATTTTATAACGGAAAAGTATTGCAAGTATCTAGCTCTACTCCTTAATTTTATTTTCATTTGTCTAACAATTATCAGCAATACATCCCAGAAAAAGCAATTCCGATTGTTCAATATTTAATTGAACAACATGCTTTTGTGTTAAAAATTGTCAACAAAAGAGCTACAAAACATGGCGATTTTAGAAAATTACCGAATGGTAAATTTCAAATTACGGTGAACAATAGTCTGAATAAATACCAGTTTTTACTTACCTTGGTACATGAAATTGCTCATCATGTAACGTATCAAAAATTTGGAAGAGTTCAACCTCACGGAAAACATTGGAAAACAGTTTTTCAGCATTTAATGTTGCCTTTTTTACAGCCCGAAATATATCCGAAGCATATTTTACCTTTGCTAGCACAGTATTTAAAAAACCCGAAAGCCAGTACAGATGCAGATGTACATTTATCATTAGCTTTAAAAGAATTTAGCAAAGAAGTAGGAAAACATTATATTTTTGAAGTTCCGCTGAATGGTTTCTTTCGTTTTAAAAAAACCATTTACCAAAGAAGAAATAAAAGAAGAACTCGTTTTGAATGCACCAATACACAAAACAAACGTGTATATTTGTTCAATCAGAACGTAGAAGTAGAGATTTTATGAAAAACAATTATTACGCAGTAATTATGGCAGGTGGTGTTGGCTCTCGTTTTTGGCCTGTTAGCACTCCTGAATTTCCGAAACAGTTTCATGACATGTTAGGAACTGGACAATCTTTGTTACAACGTACTTTTGAGCGAATTAATCAATTAGTGCCGAGTGAAAATATTTTGATTGCCACCAACCAACGTTATAAAGATTTGGTGTTACAACAATTGCCATCGCTTCAAAAAAATCAGTTATTACTAGAACCTGCCATGAGAAATACAGCGCCTTGTATTTTATATGCAGCGTTAAAAATTAAAGATAAAAATAAAGATGCGGTTTTATTAATTGCTCCTTCAGATCATTGGATTGACGATGAAAAAGAGTTTTTAAACAACATTAAAACATCGTTTGATGCGTGCCAAAAAGAAGATATTTTAATGACTTTGGGCATTCAACCTAACTCGCCAAATACAGGCTATGGTTATATTCAGTTTGATGAAGGAAATACCGACATAAAAAAAGTAAAAAACTTTACCGAAAAACCCGATATTTCTAGAGCAAAACAATTTTTAGCAAATGGCGATTATTTATGGAATGCAGGTATTTTTGTATGGTCGGCAAAAAGTATTTTAAACGCATTTAAAAATTCGTTACCAACAATGGTTGATGTTTTAGACGATGGAAATAATGTATATAATACCGATTTTGAAGATGATTTTATAAAATGTAACTATGAAAAATGCGAAAATATTTCGATAGATTTTGGCATTATGGAGCGTGTAAATAATGTGTTTGTTTTACCTGTAGATTTTGGATGGAACGATTTAGGTACTTGGGGTTCTTTATACAATAAGTTAGAAAAAGACGCCCAAGAAAACGCAGTTGTTGGTGCTAAATCAATTTTTAAAGATGCACAAGGAAACATGGTAAGAACCCGTGCTGGTAAAAAAGTGATTGTTCAGGGTTTACATGATTTTATCATCATAGAAAAAGATGATGTACTGCTTATTTGCCCTAAAAAAAACGAACAAGATATCAAACAGATTGCGGATGAGGTAAAAAATAGTCTTGAGTAAATCTTTTTATTATTAGTAATCAAACTCTAATAATAAATTATTTTGTGAATTTAACTGAACCAATTGTTCAAAGGTTTCTTTAATTCCGTTTTTTTGTTTATTTACTATAATACGCACATCGTCGCCAACAACGGCTTCAGCTCTTAAAACAGTTTCACTACTAGAAGAATTTGTGTAAATTCCATCCCATGACTGATGCGTTATCCAATTATGATTTAAAAAAGCATAATAATATTTTACATGTACGTTAAAATAATCAGAAGTTATAATGGGATTGAAATTATGTAACTGTATTTCTACAACTCCTTTTTTAGGAATTATAAAATCATTTGAAAATGTTTGATTTCTATCTGTTATTTCAGAAAAAATTATTTCTGGATTCTCCATTA
>CAMZMA010000088.1 GCA_947311815.1 uncultured Flavobacteriaceae bacterium | reverse complement strand
GGTATTCAATTTATATGCTATCGAAGGGTTTAAACACTCAGAAATTGCGAAAGAATTAGGTATTACAGTAGGTACTTCTAAATCGCAATTAAGTAAAGCTAGGAAATGGTTGCAAGAAAATTATGTAAAAATGAACACTGTAAGTTATGGAAAATAACATCGATAAAATTATAAAAAATAAGTTACAAGACAGAAAATTAACAGTTTCTGCCTCTGCTTGGGAGCGTTTGAGTCATCAATTAGCACATTATCCGAAAGAAAAAAAGAAAAGAAAATGGATTTTATATCTAGGGTATGCAGCATCAATTGCCATTTTAATTTCAGTTTTCTTTTTACTAAATAATAAAGATAAAAATCAACTAAATAGCCATAAAGAAATTTTAGTAGAAACAAAAATCGATTCTTCAAAAATAGAGCAAAATCAATTTAAAGAAAATAGGGTAGAAGAAGCCATTGTTAAGGTTGATAAAACTGTTAAAAAACAGATAAAAATTCATCATAAAGTAAAGAGTTTTGTTGCAAATAAAATATTGAATTCTTCTCAAAATAGTGTTATTGCTAGTAACAAAGCAATCTATAAAACAAAGAAAAAAACAAACATCGTTACAAGGAAGAATGACGAAGTAATCCTTAAAAATAATTTAATCATCGCTCAAAATACTAAAACACCTACAAAATTACTTACAAAAAAGCCATCTCATTCAAGTAAATCGAAAGCTAAAATAAGTATCAATCCAGATGATTTATTATTTGAGGTAACACATTCTAAAACAGAAATTAAAAATTATTACGCTCAGTATAATATCAGCAGAAAAGAGGTGTTACAAAACATTAAAAAGCAATTAAAAAAATCGAATATAAAAATTAATCCAGAAACTATATTAGCAGCTGTAGAGAGAGATGTAAATGATGAATTTTTTAGAAATCACTTTTTACAGAATTTAAAATCTAAAGTATCTACCATTGTAATTGCCATTGCAGATAGAAACAAATAATCGTCTTACAACGAAATAAAAAATACTAAAATTTTAAAAATTATTATCATGAAAAAAATACTATTTATCGTAGTGTTGTTAAGTACAACTGTTGCTTTTTCTCAACAAAAAACGTTCGAAAAAGAAGTGAAAAAAATATCAAAAAAGATAGAAATAATCACCAAACAACAAAAAGATTCTTTAAAAGTAAAAGTCGAAAAAATAAACATTCGCTTAGATAAAAAAGAAATTACAAAAGAAATGGCAACTGCGCTTAAAAAAGAAGCAGCCATTTATCATGCAAGAAATATTGAAAGGTTAGTAGGTTTACAAGAACAAAAATTACAACAATTAGTGCAAGATAAAGCAAGTGGAAAACTCAAAAAAATAACAGAAACAGATAACGAGGGTACATTTAGTATTGGAGGTGTAAAATTTAAAATTAATTATGATGATGAAAGTTATTTAGAAAGAGAAAAAAGACGTGAAAGAAGAAGAAAGAAAAGAGGATATAGAAGCAAAAGAACCACCTCTCAAATTATTTTTGCAATGGGTGTAAATAATGTGTTAAATGGTGATTTTTCATCACTCAATAACTCTGAATACAAATTTTGGCAGTCACATTTTTACGAAGTTGGTTTTTCTTTTAAAACACGTTTGGCAAAAGATGCTGGTAAATTGTATTTTAAATACGGAGTTTCGTATTTATGGAACAATTTACGTCCTATAAACAATCAATATCATGTTGCTATTGGTAATGTTACAAGTTTGGCAACACATACAGAAACACTTACAGAAAACAGATTGCGCAATGTTCAAATTATTTTTCCGATGCATTTAGAATTCGATTTTTCTAAAAATGGCACTTATAATGATGGAAAAAAGAGAGACAGAAGAAATAATTCGGTACGAATTGGAGTAGGAGGTTTCTTCGGATTTAATAAGAGCACCAAACAATTTTTAGCCTATAAAAATGCGCAAGGAACCAAAGTAGAAGAAATTCAAAAAGGCGAATTTAATACCAATACAATTAACTACGGATTAAGTGCGTATATTGGTTATGAATCTACCAGTTTGTATGTAAAATACGATACCAATACATTATTTAAAAACAGTGATTTAAGAAATATTTCAATCGGAATTCGGTTTGATTTTGATTAAATGTTAACTAAAAAAAACTTGAAGATTCGTAGTGTTTTAGTCCCCAAGGGTTTAAACTTTACACACTTTATTGGACAGTGCCAACAACTCTTAAAAGCTATATATAGTAAGCTTTTAAGAGTTTTTATAAATAGATACCTTACTTTTTTCTATTTTGTGTTTTTATCAAAAAACATAACTATTTATCATGTAGTTACAATTAAGCCTTTTATCTTTCGTCTAATAGTGAAACCGCTTTATGCTTTGGAACATTGATGGTTTTTCATCAATACTAAAAATTTAGAAACGTTTTAATTTTAATGCAATTTAAATAATATTTGTATTTTGCTGTAACAAATTTTGTTGATGCTCGTCATAAAGGTGTAAATCGATAAAATATTTACAAAATCAACGAACTAATTATGAACCAAACTGACTTTTTAAAAGTTGTACTACCGTTTAAAGACAAGGTCTTTCGTTTGGCTAAAAGACTCTTAGTTTCTACAGAAGAAGCAGAAGATGCCACACAAGAACTGTTTTTTAAACTTTGGAGAAACAAAGAAAAGTTAGCAAACTATAGAAATGTTGAAGCATTTGCTATGACCATGACAAAAAATTATTGTTATGACCGTTTAAAATCAAAACAAGCAAGTAATTTAACACTAGTTCATAGTAATTATAAAGAGAAAAATACATCGCTCGATAAACAAATGGAATATCAAGATAGTGTAAACCAAGTACATCAATTGATAGAAAATTTACCAGAGCAACAAAAAATTATTATTCAACTAAGAGATATAGAAGAATATGATTTTGATGAAATAAGCAAAATGGTAGATATGAAACCAACAGCTGTAAGAGTTGCTTTATCAAGAGCAAGAAAAACAATTAGAGAACAATTGATTAAAAAACACAACTATGGAGTTAGCTAACATAGAAAAATTAATAGAGAAATACCTAGATGCAAGCACTTCTTTGCAAGAAGAAGCTACCTTAAAAGAATACTTTTTAAGTACTAATGTAGCACCACATCTGCAAGAATACCAAGCATTATTTGGGTATTTTAAGAAAAGTAAAAGCGAAACCTTTACCAAAACCATCCAATTAAAAACTGAAAAAACGAATTGGAAATGGTTATCAGTAGCAGCGTCTATCGCTTTATTAGTAAGTGTGTATTTTGGCAACCAATATGTTGAGCAACAAAAAGTAGAAAAACAATATGCTCAAGTGGTAAACGCATTACACATGGTGTCTTCTAACCTTAATAAAGGCAACGAAGCATTGGTATATATGTCCGCCAATTTAAACAAAGGAAATCAAGCGATAGCAAGTTTGTACACGTATGAAAATACCGTAAATAAAATATTTAAAACCAAGTAAATTAAAACCAAGTAATCCCAGAAATTATGAAAAAAATAATCCTAATAATAGCGTTTGTAGTGTCGCCAATAATAAGCTACGGTCAATCAATTTTTGACACCTTAGAAGATATGGATGATGTAGCATCTGTCATTATAAACAAAGATGCGTTTGAAATTTTATCAAAATTCAAATCAAATAATGACAACTCAGAGAGTAGTGAAGTGATGGAAATCTTTACCATGATTCAAAACTTAAATGAATTAAAAGTTTTTTCTACTAGTAATGAAACTGTTGCCAATACAATGGAGAACATGGTAAAATCTGAAGTAAAAAAATCGAATTTAACAGAATTAATGCGTATTAAAGACAAAGGTTCTCGTGTAAAAATTTATGTAAAAACAGGTAAAAATAAAGATTTTGTAGGCGAAGTACTCATGTTTGTTAAAGATAAAAACGATGATAAAAACAAACACAATTCTGTTATTATTTCTTTAACAGGTATGATAGACATCAACAAACTATCAAAATTAGCAGACACTGTAACTAAAGACAAACACTAAACAACTATCTAATGAAAAAATATAAAATCATACTTTCTTTACTTGTATTTGCTTTAGTAGTTACATCTTGTAAAAAAGAATCACTACAAAGTTATTTAGTAGAAAGTCAAGAAAAACAAGGGTTTATCACTGTAGATATTCCAACTAGTTTTTTACAATTAAAATCTGATGATGTTTCTGATGATGTAAAACAAACCTTAAAAAGTATTCGTAAAATTAATTTAGTTGGTTTGCCTATAAAAGGTAACGAAGCAGTGTATGAAACCGAAAAAGCTACAATTAAAAAGATTTTAAATAACAACAAAGCGTATAAAAGTTTAATGCGATTTTCTAATAAAGACAGCAAAATGAAATTGTATTATACAGGCGATAAAGACGCTATTGACGAAATAATTGCTTTTGGTTATGGTAATAAAATGGGCGTAGGAATTGCACGTATTTTAGGCGATAACATGAATCCAGCAAAAATTATTGAAATGATGAAAAACGTAAAGTTTGACGGTAACAACATCAACCTAAAACAATTTAGCGTATTATTTAATAATAAGGACGAAAAATAAAAAACATCCTTTTTAAACTTTGTAAACCCTCACAATTTTGATATTAAACTACTACCAGCTGCAAGCTGGTAGATTTGATTTCCGCCTACAAGGCGGCTAAAGTTTATTCCCCTAAAATTTTGAAGTCACCATCTTTATCTTCAAAATCCTGTTTCTCTATATATTCCATTATCATTTCATCTGTTATTGTTCCTGAACTTACTACAAAATATCCACGAGCCCAAAAGTGCCTACCCCAATACATTTTTGATACTGTCTTAAACTCTGACATAACCTTTCTCGAACTCTTCCCTTTTATATACTGCATCAATTTACTCACAGAAATATGTGGAGGAACCGAGACAAACAAATGGACATGATCCTCTGAAACATGACCCTTTATTATTTCAACTTCATTCGCTTTGCAAACTTCTCGTATCAATTCCCTAACACGTTTTGCTAATTCTCCTTTCAATATCCTTTTACGATACTTCGTTATCCAAACTAAGTGATATTTTATATCGTAAACAGTATGTGATGTTTTCCTGTATTTTTGCATATACAAAGATAGTTAAACTAAAGTCTTCGCCTAAAGGCGAGGGATTTTCTCCCATTCCCCGAATTTGAAATTAAAAAATACATTTTACTGAACTTAATCAAATATCCGAAGACAAACGACACAAAACCCACTAAAATTGAAGCAATAATTTCAAACATTTTTTAACATTTACCCAAGACCAACATCTAAAGACATCATTACAATAAAACCTGCAATAAAGCCCAAAGTTGCGATATCGGTATATTTATCTCGTTGAGTTTCAGGGATAACCTCTTCTACAACAACAAAAATCATAGCTCCTGCTGCATACGCAAGTGCATAAGGCAATATAGGTTTAAAAGTTATTACTGCATAAGCACCTAAGACACCTGCAATTGG
>CAMZMA010000087.1 GCA_947311815.1 uncultured Flavobacteriaceae bacterium | reverse complement strand
TATTACAATGTTTCGAGTTATAAGTAACTTATAATTTATAATTCATTACTTATCACTCTATTCATCACTCAATGATGTTCGCGCCATCAAATAAGTTAATAAATCCGCTAATTACAACAACATCTCCTTCATTTAATCCGGAAGAAATAATTGCTTTGTTATCAAAACGTTTGCCAACAGATACATTGGTTCGTTGTGCTTTTCCGTTTTTTACGATATACACTTGTGGTTGTATTTCGCTTCCAATAATCGCTTTTGCAGGTATTACAAATGCTTTTGTTCCGTTTGGTTTACCATCAATGGTTACTTTACCAAACATTTTTGATTTTAATTTTTTATCAGCCGTATTTTTAACAGCAATCTCTATGGTAAAATTATTACTCATATTCCCTTTACTTCCTACTCTAATTACTTTTCCTTGAAAAGGAGCGTTGGGTAATTTATCTGCAATAATTTGCTGTGTAGCGCCTATTTTAAATAGGTCTAGATTTTTTTCTGATACATTTATTGTAAATCGTAATGCAGCAATATCGGTTAGTAATACTAACGGAACACCAGGTGCAGCAAAAGCGCCAACTTCTTGAAATTTCATAGTAACTACACCGCTAAAAGGTGCTTTTATAGTTGTTTTTCTCAATTGAGTAAGAATGGTTTGTTTTTGTGTGTTTGCTGTTTTTAAACCTTGTTGTACTTTTTCTAATTTAATGCCTGGTATTGCATCTGCTTTTGCTAATATTTCATACCGTGCTAAATCTTGTTGTAAGGTTTCTATTTGAACATTTACTTGTTGTAATTGTATTTTTAGTAAGGTGTCATCTAATTTTACTAAAGGTTGTCCTTTTTTAACTTTAGCACCAGCTTCTACATAATATTTTACAATTTTTCCTTGTACATCAGCATTTACACGTACTTCTTTATTGGCTTCAAAAGTTCCTGTAAATTTTTGCTGAATCTCTAAATTATTAGCCGTTACTTTTTGCGTAAATACTTTAATGGCTTTTTCTTTATCGTATTGATACACTCTGTTTTCGGTGATTTTTTTATTTCCCATTAATTTAACCCCAATAAGTACTACAATAGCTACTAAGATTAAAATGTTGATGTATTTTTTCATGTTATTATGGTTTTGATATTATTACGAAGAGCTTGAAAGTTTTAATATTTTCGCTTTTGTAATAATGTTAGTTTAAAATATTTCCTGTTACTTTTTTAAGTTCTAAATCTGCTTTTAAATAATCTACTATTGCTTGCAAATAATTTTGTTGTGCCATTTTAAGATTGTTATCTGCTAACAAAACTTCTGTTAAAGAGGCAGTATCTTCTTTGTGTTGCAATAGTGTATTGTTATAAATTGATTGCGCGATGTTTATTTGCTCAATCGTATTATCTATCGTGTTTTTAGTGACAGCTACTTGTTTTTGAGCGGTTTCAATTTCTATATTGTTTTGCTCTTTTAATAAACTTAATTGTAGTTCTGTATTTTCTTTTTCTATCTTTTTTTGTTTGATTTTATGTTTTCTAGACAAATCAAACACAGGGATATTTATTTTTAATCCTACAAAAGAAACATCGTAAAAATCTAAAAAATCATTTGGTTTTACGTCATATCCGTAGCCTATTTTCCCGTAAGAACCATATAAAGATATGGTTGGAAGTTTTCCTTTTTTTAGGGTTTTAATTTCACTGTCGTTTAATGCAGATTTTGTTTCAACCAACTCAATATCTGTGATTTTATTTTTTGTGTATTGCGCTAATTCCTTATAATTTATAGTAGATGAAACGGTTATGTTTTTTTTAGAAACACCCATGCTAATTTGTAAACCATTTATAACTTGACTGTATTTACTTAGTAATAATTGTTTTTGAGTTTGAAGCTGTTTTACCTGTAAGTCTATTTTTTTAACATCTGTACCTGTTACTAATTTTTGTTCTTTTAGCAACGTTAAATTGTCTAATAATTTACTAGCGTTTTTAATATTACTCTCTACAAATTGTAATTGGTTTTTTATGATTTGTGCATTGTAATACATATTAGAAATGGTAACATAAATTTCTTCTTTGCTCTTTTGATATTGAACTTCTCTTAATTTAGAGGCTATTTTGGTGGTTTTTATACCTCCGTAAACTTGTGCATTGTATAAAGGAACACCAAACTGAATATTAGTATTGATGTTGTGTGGAACACCAAATTGAGCTGCATTAAACTGCCAATCTGGAGCCGCAGGATTAAAAGCCTTTGCAGGCATTAATTGCGTAGGCAAATCAAAATAATACTTATAGTCAAAAGTGGCACTTACCTTTGGTAGTAAATTAGAGCTTATTTCTTTTTGTTTTTCTTTGGCAAGTAAGATATTATTGGCATCTATTTTTAATTTTTTATTATGCACTAAAGCCGAATCAATACATTGATTTAATGTCCATTCTTGAGCTTGTAACTGTTGTATTCCGACCCCTAAAAGGAATAAAAATACGTATCGTTTGTGAATGTTTACTAACTTCATTGTTTAAATTTTTTTAATTTAATTTTCTATTTTTTTCCAAGTAATAGTTCTCCAAAAAAAATATTTAGAGCCTACTACGGTTACTTCTTTTTTATTAATTTTAGTTACTTTTAAGTTTACTGTTATTCCTTTATCAGGAGTATACATTTTTCCGTTTTTCCATTGTTTACTAGTTGAATCAAAGACAAGGTTTGTAAGCACTACTTTACCTAGTAATAAATCTTTTCTTTTAGATTTTGTAGCGTTTTTTACATCTTTTGTTTGTCCGTTTTTATAATTATTTAATGCTACTATTTTGGCAGAAAAAAGGTTATTTTCTTTAAATACCTCAATTTCTATTTGATTTGGCAACAAGTATCTTCCTATAATTGCATCTTCTTCTTGTGCAAAAGAGGTAAAAGTTATCGCAAAAAATAATAGCGTTATTTTTAAAATCTTATGCATGTGTATTTTCTTTTTTTGTAATTGTATAGTAAGCAATGAGTGTAATTATTGCCGAAATACTTGTTCTGAAAATTAATGCTCCGTTGGTGTCTGATTTGTAAATTCCACCAGATTGAACGTGAATTTGAAATGCAATAAATGTAAAGATTAAAAGAACCACAGAGGTTGCCATTATTTTAGTTACCCACGTCTTGCTTTTTAAAAAACCATACGCTGTAGCAATGTAAATGAAGCTACATATAAAGTTTACCCAAATTACAAAAGGTACGTAATTACCTTGTTGTTCTCTCATGTTTCCTAGATCAAAAATAATAGAAGTACTTAAGTATAAGGTTAAAAATCCAAATGCTCCTATAACAAGAGCTGCGATGTATTTTATATATTTTTTCATTTTGTTTTTAATAAAGTTAATAATGTAAAAATCATGTTTTCGCCACTTCTATTAATGTCAAATTGAAAGTGAGCGGTACGCCATTTGTACATTTGCAATCTAAAAGTACCCATAATAATATGAATAATTTCTTCTGTTGCAATGGCGTTTGTAAAAATTTCTTTTTGTTGCCCTTCCATAATAATTGGCATTAAATGCTTCATTTTTACAGCCATCAATTTAGTGATGGTTTCATTAATTCGTTGACTTTGCTCCATTAATCCATCAGAAAAAACAGCAGCAACAAAATGGGTGTTTTTACTAAAAAAAGTAAATTGCGATGTAAATAATTTTACAAACTTCTCTTCTGTAGTTAATGCTTCTGACAATGCATTTGTATATCGTTTGTCCATGTCTTCTGCCAAATAAGACAACATAGCAACAATAATATCTTCTTTACTTTTAAAATGTCTATAAATAGCACTTTCAGAAAATTTCATTTCTTTTGCTAGATTTTTAATAGTCAAGCCTGTTACACCTGCTTCTGATAAAATTTTACCAGCAGCTTTTATAATTTCTAATTGCCTTGTTGTTATTTCAGCTATCATCTTTTTTTAAGCATTAATTTTTTTTATTTGAAAAAAGGATACTCCTAGCCATAAAACAGCTGCTGTCATTGCAATTGCACCGATTAACACAAGAAAAGGCGGAGCACCAAAATACACTTCTGCAAGTATCCCTATAGGCATCAACAACCCCGTTAATGCTAGCCAAGAAATAGCAGTGGTGTTTTTAAGTTGATTGTTAAAACGTATTAGTAAATACCCTATTAATATATTTAAAAAGGCAAACAAATTACCATGAACATGGGCTAATCTTGTTTCAAAATGTTTTCCTTGAGAGTAGTTAGCTATCCAGTCTTCTTTACCAGGGGCAAAATCTCTCAAATAAATTAAAAAAAAACCATATACCATAAATAGCCCCATTATTAAAAACCCGATTGCAATATTGTTTTTACCTTTCATTATTTTGTTTTTAAATTAAGTAAGTGAGTATTCACTCTGCAAAATAACAACGATTTTTTATTCTGTGCAAGTAATTTGTAAAAAACTTGGTTTTTAGGAAGTTAAATAAGTGTTAAGAGTACTAAAACACCATTAAATTACAGCCTCTAATATCAGAATGATCAAAACGTCCTAAAATTTCAAAGCTGTTATCGGCAAACGTTTTTCCTAAATCTTGAGTGGCAATAAACGAGCAAGAATTGTAATTTGCTAAATCAATTACATTGATGCCTCCTGTTTTTCCGTCAGATAAAATAGTAAGTGCGTCTTCGGTATCGCGTGTTAAAACCCGCATCCAATGTGGGGTTTTAAAAACACCTTTTCCTTTTGAGTAGGCTTGACTTAAGAGTTCTGTCATTCCGTATTCTGAATGAATCTCTGTAACGCCAAATCCGTTTTTTAATTGCTGATGTAATTCGCTTCTGATAAGTTCTTTTCGTCTTCCTTTCATGCCACCCGTTTCCATAATAATGGTGTTTTTTAACTGAAACTGGTGTTTTTCAATCAAGTCTAACAAAGCAAAAGAAACGCCAATTAAGAGTGTTTTTTGTCCTTTTTGGTCTAATTTGATGAGTTTTTGAGCTAATTCATCTACATTATTGAGGTAAAATCCGCTTTCTGGGTGTTTCGATTTTGTAATCAAATCATCTACCATAAAAACTAATGAAGACCCTTTTCGTTCTAAATAATTGGGCAGTAAAGCCAATACAACGTAGTTTTCAATATTTCCGTAAAAATGACGGAATCCGTTCAAATAACTTTGTTTATAAAAAGTTAAATCTGTCACAAAATGCTTGCTAGTTACGCTTCCTGTAGTACCCGAGCTTGTAAAAACTTCTTGCACAACATCCGAAGAAGAAAGTACTTTTTTACTTTTAAAAAACTGAATGGGTAAAAAGGGAATTTCTTCGATACTATGAACATCGCTTGGATGCACATATAGTAAATCGCAAAAAGAACGATATACTTTATTGTTGGTAAACTGATGGGTAAAAACCTGTAACGCAACCTCGGTAAATTGTTGCTGATTTTGTATGTTAAAAATAGTGTCTTTCATTTTTCTTTTGCAAAAATAACATTATTAGACGCAACCTTTTCGGTTTTTTGTATCTTGTAAGAAAAGAACTTTATTATGATTACAACAAAAAACACATTAGTACTGTTATTTATCGGGTTTTTATTATCGAATTGTACAGACACGACAAGTTTTTCTAAAAACGACATTCAAAATACATGGGTTTTAGAAAAAGTAATAGGAGGTTTACAAGGGTTAGATTTAGATTATTCAGGAAAAGAGGTAAATTTTACGTTTTACAACAATAATACAGTGAAAATTGAAAATCACACAGCAATAAATTCTCAATTTAATACGTATGTTGGTTTTGCAACAGGCACTTATTCTTATGAGTTGAAGCATATAAACAACGAAAAAGTGTTATATATAAACGATATAAAACAAGGAAAAGTTACCATTGTAAATAAAAAATTAAGATTAGATGATAATCTTGCTGCTGATGGGTTTTTAAAAACATTTCAATTATTTTATAATGAATAATAGTGACTTATGAAAACAATAGCAAACATTCGTTTAATAGTATTTAGTGTTTTTTTATTACAATCGTGTAAAGTTGATTGTAACCAAAATTGTTTTACACCTCCAGAACCTTTTGTTTTTGAATTGGTAGATAGCATTAGTAAAGAAAATCTATTTACTAACCAAACGTATCATGCAAATGATATAACAGTGGTTAATTTAGCAACTACTAAAGTAGTTTCTCATAGTTTTATCAGCGAAAACAACAAAAACCTTATACAAATAAATACTATTGGTTGGAAAACAGAACAAGTAACACTTGTAATTAAAATAGCAGATGAAACTATTTTTTCTTTTTTTGTAGATGCCGAACGGTTAGATGGAGATTGTTGCTCTTTTACAAAATACAACCAAATAACAATAAGAGAAGTCTCATATTCATTCAGTACGAATACAGGAATTTATAGAATATTCATATAACACCATCTAAAATACTAAATTAACATGTTTCAATCAATAAAAATTTTAGCAATTGTATTTTTTCTTTCATTATTTTCGTGTCAAAAAAATAAACATGAAACAAATTTAGAATGTGGAGAATCGGTTATTGTAAATAACGTTCTTTACAACACAACATCAACAGATAATTATACCATTACAAATGTAAAAATAGAAGGAAATTGTTTATTTATTACCATTGGTTCTAGTGGATGTAATGATGATTGGAAAGCAACATTAATTGATGCAAATCAGATCTCAGAATCAAACCCAGAACAACGGAATTTAAAATTGTCTTTAGAGAATAATCAAATGTGTTTGGCATATTTTACAAAAGAATTTTCCTTTGATATCAGAAAACTACAAACAAACAATCATCAAATAGTATTAAATTTAGCAACATGGAATCAACAAATAACATACTCTTATTAATTTTATAAAGGAATAAAAGAAATCAACCTAGAAGAACTTATAAAAAAATGCAAGCAGCAAGATTTAGCTGCACAATCTCAAATTTATCAGCTTTTTTCTGATAAGATTTTCGCTTTGTGCTTAAAATATTCTAAAAATTATGAAGATGCAGAAGACACGTTGCAAGATAGTTTTTTAACTATTTTTAAAAAAATAAAGCAGTACAAACACACGGGTTCTTTTGAAGGTTGGTGTAAAAGAATTGCCATAAACACCGCTATTCAAAAATATAGAAATACAACGCATTTAAAAATAATTAAAGAGGATGAATTTGTAGATAATCAAGAAGAAATTACCCTAGAAGAAAACACATTAACTATGGATTTTCTTTTGCAATTAATTCAGCAATTACCTGATAGATATCGACTGGTTTTTAACCTTTATGTGCTAGATAATTATGCACACAAAGAAGTAGCGGCACTTTTACAAATATCTGAAAGCACTTCGAAATCTAATTTGTCTAGAGCAAGAAAAATATTGAAAAACCAAATTGATATGTATCAACAAAAAGAAAAAAACGCATAAAGATGGAGCTTAAAAATATAGACAGACTGTTTCAAGAGCGACTAAAAAACATAGAAGTATCTCCTTCTCCAAAAGTTTGGCGCGCTATTGAAACTAAACTTTCTGCTAAAAAACGTAGAATATTGCCAATGTGGTGGTTTGGTAGTGGTGTTGCAGCTATTTTATTGCTATCGCTTTTCTTTTTCCCTTTTTCAGACAAAAAAAAATCCTGCTAAAAATTTAATTGAAAACGAATTGATGATTACTAATACGCCTAAAAACAAAGTATTCCCTAAAAAAACGAACCAGAAAACACCAGTTATAAATACACCAAATACCAAAACTAAAATTGTTATACATAAGAAAAAAACAGTAATTAAGACCAAACAACATCCTTTTAGAAAAAAGAAAAATCATATTACTAAAACACCTGTATTAATTGCAAAAAAAACTTATACGGATTCAAAAATTAATGATGATAAAGAAATAGTGAATTCAAATAAAAATAATGAAAAAGAGAAACTCTTGGTTGATAAAAACGCTATGAAAAAGATTTTTAACACAAAAGATTCTTTGCAACAAAAAGAAAGAAATAAAGTCAAAAAGAAAAGAAACAAGCCAAAGAAAAACCTTATAACAACTGTTGATAAAATGAACACCCAAAAGGGGATAAAAAAATCTCAAAAAAAATGGACTATTGCTTCTGTTGTAGCAGGTGTTAACTCGTTTTCTGAATCAAACAGTACAGATTTTGTAAACACCTCTACAAATACCGTTAACCCTTTAACAATGATTCCTGAACATAAAGAAAATACTATTTCTTACGGAATTAACATCGGCTACCAACTACATAAAAAATGGGCGCTACAAACGGGGGTTTTAATTCAAAAAATAGGATTTTTTACAAACAATATTTATGTAGTAAATAATTCTACTACAGGAGAAGTTTCTTATTATCAAATAAACCCAAGAGGTTTTACTAATTTTAGCACAACTAACACCATCGTTCATGATAAAACAACACTAAAAAAATCTTTTAGTTATATAGAAATTCCTTTAGAGTTAAAATACCGTCTTTTTCAAACAAAAAAATTCAGCACACAATTAATTGCAGGTTTTAGTACACTTTTTTTACAAAAAAACAATGTTTCGGTAACTTCTCCTACTTTTTTTAATAATCTAGGAAAAGACGACAATTTAAATTTTATCAATTTTAGTAGTAATTTTGGCATTGTTTTTGATTATTCTTTGAGTCAAAAATGGAAAATAAATATTGCTCCTATGTTAAAAAAACAAATCAATACTTTTTCTAATACTCCTAGAGGATTCAAACCTTATAACTTTGGTCTATATTCAGGAATACAATATCAATTTTAACAAAAAACAAGTGACTTTTTAAACATATTCGAGTCCAAACCATAACATCCCTATCATTATGAAACTTGTAGCATCTACTTATAGAACCTTAACAGGCACAAAAGAAGTGTTAGAGATCCCTAAAAAGAAATCTACAGAATGGGTTATTTATCAAGACAATCAACCTAAATATTATGTAGATTTATTTGATTTAAAACACGAATCTAATGCTATGATGAATAGTTTAGTGTTATGTGGACAACGCTCTATAAAAGAAGTTTTAAAAATAATTAGTCAGCGAAATAATGTGCAGCTTTCTATTCCAGAGGTGTCATTTTTATCGATAGAAATTAGTAAAGAAAATAAAGAAGTTGCCCTTGATTTTTTACCAGAAGAATGGCTAGATTATTCTTTGTAAATCTTCACCACCAACACTCCTTTATCATTCATAGAAGCCCTGTACATTCCTGCGGTATTAAACTCAAACACCATATTGCCATTTTTATCTAACGCCACAACACCACCTGTACCACCTAGTTTTGTCAGTTTTTGTTGAATTACATTTTGTGTTGCCTCCTTTAAAGAAACGTTTTTGTATTCCATTTGAGCAGAAATATCATGCGCCACCATTCCTCTAATAAAATACTCGCCCCAACCTGTAGATGAAACACCACAAGTAGCATTATTTGCATATGTACCAGCACCAATAATAGGCGAATCGCCAATTCTATTCCAACGTTTGTTGGTCATTCCGCCTGTTGATGTTCCTGCAGTAATATTGCCGTTTTTATCTAAAGCCACACAACCGACTGTACCAAATTTACTGTTTTGAATATCAGCATCATAAAAAGCAGTGGTTTTGGTAGCAGTTTTATTTGCTTCTTTTTCTTTTACACGTTGTAAAGATTTGAATCTCTTTTCGGTATAAAAATAACTCGGATCTACAATTTCTAAACCTTGTTCTTTCGCAAAAGCCGAAGCTCCATCACCCGAAAGCAACACATGGTTAGAGTTTGTCATTACTTTTCTAGCAGCCGAAATCGGATTTTTTATATTTTTCACACCCGCAACAGCACCTGCATTTAAATCTTGCCCAGTCATAATAGACGAATCCATTTCATTGGTGCCAGCATTGGTAAAAACAGCTCCTTTACCTGCATTAAATAGAGGAGAGTTTTCCATAATAGTAATGGTTTTTTCTACCGCATCTAAACTACTTCCTCCATTTTTTAAAATCGCATATCCTGTTTTTATCGCCTCTGTAAGTTTTGCTTTGTAGGCAGCTTCTTTTTCGGGAGTCATATTTTTCTTTAAAATAGTACCTGCTCCACCGTGAATTACAATCGCAAATTTATTGACTTGAGGCTGTTTAACTTCTGATGTTGATGGCTTTTTACATCCAAAGGAAAGAGACAAAATAGTAAGGAGAATTGCTGTTTTTTTCATAAGAATTTTGTTTGATATTAAACAAATAATAGCGTATTGTTTAATTTATATAATTGTTAATTTATTTGTACTTTTGGAGGACAATTTAAGCATTAAAAAATAAACATAAAACATATGAAAGCAGTTGCCACTGATTTTGGAATTAAAGACGCTTTAATCCAATTAGGAGTTAAAGAAATAAACAACGGAACCTCTACAGGGTCTAACAATTTTTCTAATGGAGAAATGATTGAAAGTTACTCTCCTGTTGATGGAAAATTAATCGGAAAAGTAAAAACAACTACCAAAGAAGATTACGAAAAAGTAATTACAACAGCACAAGTTGCTTTTAAAGAATGGCGAAAAGTACCCGCACCACAACGTGGAGAAATGGTACGTCAGTTTGGTAACAAATTAAGAGAATTAAAAGAACCATTAGGTCAGTTGGTTTCTTACGAAATGGGAAAATCTTTACAAGAAGGCTATGGCGAAGTACAAGAAATGATTGACATCTGCGATTTTGCTGTTGGATTGTCAAGACAATTAAACGGACAAACGATTCCTTCAGAAAGACCAGGACACGTAATGCGAGAGCAATGGCATTCTTTGGGTGTTGTTGGTATTATTTCTGCATTTAATTTTCCTGTTGCTGTTTGGGCGTGGAACACCGCACTTGCGTGGATATGTGGCGATGTATGTGTATGGAAAGCCTCAGAAAAAGCACCACTTTGTTCGATTGCTTGTCAAAATATTATCGCAGACATTTTAAAAGAAAACAACTATCCAGAAGGAATTTCTTGTATCATTAATGGCGATTATAAAGTTGGCGAAATGATGACTACAGACAAAAGAGTTCCGTTAATCTCAGCTACAGGATCTACCAGAATGGGAAAAATTGTTGGGACAACAGTTGCAGAACGTTTCGGAAAATCATTATTAGAATTAGGAGGAAACAATGCGATTATTATTACGCCAACTGCCGATTTAAAAGTGGTGGTTCCTGGTGCAGTATTTGGCGCAGTAGGTACTGCAGGACAACGTTGTACTTCTACCAGAAGATTAATTATTCATGAGTCGGTTTACAATAAAGTACGCGATGCAATTGTAGGTGCTTACGGACAAATTGTTATCGGAAATCCGTTAGATGAAACCAAACATATGGGGCCATTAATTGATAAAGATGCCGTAAACATGTATTTAAATGCCATTGAAAAAGCAAAAGCCGAAGGCGGAAACGTACTGGTAGAAGGCGGTGTTTTAGAAGGCGATGAATTTAAAAGTGGTTGCTATGTAAAACCAGCGATTATTGAAGCAGAAAATCATTACGAAATCGTACAACACGAAACATTTGCACCTATTTTATATCTAATGAAATATTCTGGTGATGTTGAAAATGCTATCGATATTCAAAACGGAGTTGTACAAGGATTGTCATCAGCAATTATGACCAACGATATGAAAGAAGCCGAAAAATTTCTTTGCTACGCAGGATCAGATTGTGGTATTGCCAATGTAAACATCGGTACTTCTGGCGCAGAAATTGGAGGTGCTTTTGGAGGTGAAAAAGAAACTGGTGGCGGACGCGAAAGTGGTTCTGACGCTTGGAAAGTATATATGAGAAGACAAACAAACACCGTTAATTATTCTGACGAATTACCTTTAGCACAAGGTATTAAGTTTGATTTGTAAACTGTAATTTTTAAATTAAAAAACCTCTATAATTCTTATTGATTTATAGGGGTTTTTATTTTTTGAATTATTATTGTCCGATTAAAATTTATAGAGGCCAGTAGATAACTGCATAGGTTTATTTAAATTTAAAACACTTATTTATAAAGCTTTATAAACATTCTTTTTGTCGGTTCGAGCGCAGTCGAGAACTATTTAATTCATCTCATAAAAAGGTCGCGACTTTAGTTTATCTTGAGCGTAGACGAAAGGCTCAATCAGACAGAATTATTGATATAT
>CAMZMA010000086.1 GCA_947311815.1 uncultured Flavobacteriaceae bacterium | reverse complement strand
ATGGAGGAGATGTAGAAAAATACATTAATAAAGCAAAAGATAAAAACGATCCGTTTAGATTAATGGGGTTTGGGCATAGAGTGTATAAAAATTTCGATCCTAGAGCAAAAATCATCAAAGCTTCTGCTGATGAAGTTCTAGAAGAATTAGGTATAAATGATCCATTATTAGATATTGCCATGAAATTAGAACAAGCCGCATTAAATGATGAGTATTTTATCAAAAGAAAATTATTTCCGAATGTAGATTTTTATTCAGGTATTATTTATAGAGCTTTAGGGATTCCTGTAGAAATGTTTACCGTAATGTTTGCTATTGGTCGTTTACCAGGTTGGATTTCGCAATGGTTAGAAATGCGTGTAAATTCTGAACCTATCGGTAGGCCACGTCAATTATATATCGGGTCTAATCAACGCAAATTTGTACAAGTTAGCAAAAGATAAATTTATAAAATACTATTTAGCGATAAATGGTATTTTTTTATAGCAATAATTATATGAAAGAAATTAAAATTATTAAAAACAGATCAGATATTGGCGCAGGTACCCGTGGTTCTGATATGGGAATTGACGCTATTGAAATTGCTGCAATCAATGCAAAAAGTAAGTATTTTGACGTTTATAATTATGAAGATATAGAAACCTCAAACGAATCGGTTTACAACAAAGTAAATAATTCGTTTGCCAAAAGGATAGACAGTGTGTTAAGTCAATGCAAAAGGCTTAGTAATCATGTAAAAGTAAATTTACAAGAAAATAGATTTCCTATCGTTTTGTCTGGAGATCATTCTTCGGCATTAGGAAGTATTAGCGGAGTAAAAGCAGCATTTAAACAACAAAAAGTTGGTGTAGTTTGGATTGATGCACATGCAGATATACATTCTCCTTACACATCGCCTTCTGGTAATATTCACGGAATGCCTTTAGCAGCAGCATTAGGAAACGATAATTTAGACGCTCAAATAAACGAAGTGTCAAGAGAAACTTTTGAACTTTGGGAACGCATGAAAAATATTGGCGTACCCACCACAAAAGTATTGCCCGAAGATGTGGTGTATTTTGGTGTTAGAGATACCGAACAACCAGAAGATGAACAAATAGAACGATTGGGTATTAAAAATTATATGGTGGCAGAAGTTCGTCATCGAGGATTAGAAGTTTGTGTGGCAGAAGCTTTAGAAAAATTAGCAGATGCTGATGTTATTTATATTTCTTTTGATGTAGATGCTATGGATTGCGATATGGTTTCTTACGGAACAGGAACTCCTGTGGCAAAAGGATTTGATGAGTTTGAAATTATTAAGATTATCAATCAATTATTAGCCAGTAAAAAAGTAGTTTGTGTAGAATTTGTAGAGGTAAATCCGCTGTTAGATTTAAAAGGAAATAAAATGGCAGAAACCGCTTTTATGATATTAGAAGAAATTACCAAAACAGTAAAAAAGTATTATTAAGTACTATAATAGAAGTTGTGTATATTGCGTAAAAAAAACTTCGAATGAAAAAATTAGTCCTTCTAATATTATTTACATCTTCAGTTTACGGGCAGAAATCGGAATTAATTTCGGGCGGAGAATTATGCGTACAAATTCAATCAGCAATAAAATATCTAAAAGCCGACAAAGAATTAAAAACTCGGAGTTTTAGATTCGGCTCTAAAATTGGAAACGGGTGGAATTATGAAATCTATTTCTCTACAGAATATGTCGCAAATCAATTGGAAATAGAAAAAGAGAAAGTGTTTGAATTTGACAAAAGCAAAACGTATCCGATTTATAAAAGACTTGAAAGTATTAAACACAAAACAACGGAATTAGAATTGGATTGTGTGAAAAAGAAAAGAAAACCGAATGTGGAATTATCCAAATTAGACAAAGACAATTTGCTAATTAATGTTACAACAAACCGAGTCGGAAAAGAAGGTTCGAATGGAATAGCCTACTTATTCATTTTTAAAAACGGAAAAATTATTAACGTATATAAATCAAGTTGGATTGAATAAAAAGCACTATACACAACAATTGGTATAATTCATTGCTGCTGATTTTTCTTTCGGAAAATCCTCGCATTCATTCCATTGGTCAGTAATTATTTACTAAATTAGTCGCTTAACCAACGCAACGAAATCATACACAAAACCGTTAGCTTTAATACGAGAGCAAGTTTATGTAATTAAAATTTTCAAAAAAAAGGATAGTATGAAAAGACTTAAATTTAAAACATCAAAAAAACTAAAGAAAATACATCGTCAAATGATAGTAAATTTAGGCGCAGAAAAAATAAGATATGAATATGAGCATTATTATTTTTTTATTAAAATTGAAAAGATAAAAATAATTGAAGCACATTTTAAAAAAATTGGAATTGTGTTGCTTGAAATAAAATAAGCAAAGAATAGAATAACGTTAATCGGGTTTTATCGCTCAAAATCGGAATTTATGCAAGTTTGCGGAATCGAAAACGATGGAATGTACTTCAAACGGCTGAAAATCAATATAAATGCTATAATTTTTCTTTTTACATCAAGTAATGTCACAAATAACCAATACTATTTTAATGATTCGTCCTGTTCATTTTAAAATGAACACCGAAACAGCTGTTAATAATTTTTATCAACAGGAATTAAAAAATATGCTCCCGTCAGCAATTAATAAAAAAGCTCAAGAAGAATTTGATGGATTGGTTGATGCGTTACAAAAAGCAAAAATAGAAGTAATTGTTGTAAACGATACTGTAAACACAGATACGCCAGATGCCCTTTTTCCTAATAATTGGATTTCTTTTCATCAAAACGGAGATGTTGCTATGTATCCAATGTTTGCAAAAAACAGACGTTTAGAAAGACGAGAAGATATTTTGGATATTGTTGAAAATCATGATTTTGTAATAAACAATATCATTGATTACTCTGAGGCCGAACTTGAAGGAATTTACTTAGAAGGTACAGGAAGCATGGTGTTAGATAGAGAAAATAGAAAAGCCTATTGTGCATTGTCTCCTAGAACAAATGAAGAGTTGTTTATAGAGTTTTGTGAAGATTTTGAATATACTCCAGTCATTTTTAAAGCCAACCAAACTATACATCATCAAAGAGAAGCTATTTATCATACCAATGTAATGATGAGTGTTGCCAATTCTTTTGCCATTGTCTGTGTAGAAGCTATTGATGATAAAAAAGAACGAAAAAACGTTGTAAAACATTTAAAATCTGACGGAAAAGAAGTTATAGCAATTTCAGAAAAACAAGTAGCGCAATTTGCTGGAAATATGTTGCAAGTAATAGGGAAAAACAAACACCCTTTTTTAGTGATGAGTACAAGTGCATACAATTCTTTAGAGCAACATCAATTACAGAAAATCGAAAAACATTGTACCATTATTCACACGCCTTTAAATACGATAGAAAAATGTGGTGGCGGAAGCGCACGTTGTATGATGGCAGAAATATTTTTACCTAAAACCTTTTAATATGACCTTATTACTTTTAGCAATTGCACCAGCAATGGTTATTATTATTTATATTTATTTTAAAGATAAGTTTGAAAAAGAGCCCAAAATGTTTCTTTTCAAAAACTTTCTTTTAGGTGCAACTGCTAGTATTGCAATTACCTATCTTATAGGTGGATTTGCCATGTATTTTTTACCTATTTCCGATACAAAAAGTGTTTTTCAAATGTTTATAAAAGCCTTTTTTGCAGTAGCTTTGGTAGAAGAATTTTCTAAATATATTATCGTAAAACAATATGCACAAAAAAACGATCACTTTAACGAGCCATTTGATGGTATTGTATATTCGGTAATGGTTTCTATGGGATTTGCAACGTTAGAAAACATACTTTATACGTTTCGATATGGTGTTTCTACGGGTATTATAAGAGCTTTTACAGCAGTACCTGCACATGCAACTTTTGCAATATTGATGGGCTATTTTATAGGGAAAGCAAAATTTTCTAAAAATAAATTCAAACTAAATATAATGGGGCTTTTGTTGGCAACATTATTTCATGGTGCGTATGATTTCTTTTTATTTATCAAATTTATTCCAGGAATTTCTGTAGGCGCTTTCCTTTCTTTATTTGTAGGATTTTATATCTCAAAAAAAGCGATGAAAAGTCATCAAAATAATTCCAATTTTAAAGTTTAATTATTGACGTACAGCCATGGCTGCCCCAATAATACCTGCTTCGTTTTGTAGTTTTGCGGGCACAATAGGAACATCAACATTAATTTGAT